>CAMWQZ010000226.1 GCA_947176515.1 uncultured Bacteroidales bacterium
ATGATGCGCTGCGTCGGACTTTGTCAGACAATGTCTGGCATAACGCAGCATTTGCCGCGTTAATAGCAAACAAAAAAAGAGCGCCTTGCAGCGCTCTTTTTTGTTGGGCAAATTCTTGCTCTTATTTAATTGCTTGGAGGGTTGCCTGGAGGACGGCGATTTTTGAGGTGGCGTCGGCGAGTTTGTTACGCTCGTTGTTGACCACGGCCTCGGGGGCGCCGTTGACGAAGCGCTCGTTGGATAGTTTCTTTTCTACTGATGCCTTGAAGCCTTCGAGGTAGGCTATCTCTTTTTCGAGACGGGCGATTTCTGCCTCGACGTCGATAGCCAGCGGAATGTTAAACTCGGTCGTGCCTACCATAAACGATGCGGCAGCGGCGTCTTTCTGGGCGTTGGCAGTAATTTCGGTCAAGTTGGCGAGCTTTGCAACGACGGGTTTGGCTGTCGGGTCAATATCACCGATGATGCGGAGCTCAAGGGTCTCCTTGGGTGCAATATTTTTCTGAGCACGCACTGCGCGCACACCAGTGATGACTTCCTTAGCAACCTCGATGGCTGCGGTGATGTCGTTGTCGATGTCGCCGGGTTGAGGCATCGGGGCATACATGATTGATTCGCCGTCGCGGCGCTCTGCGAGGTGTTGCCATAGCTCTTCGGTGATGAAGGGCATGAAAGGATGGAGCATGCGTAGCAGGGCGTCGAAGTATTCGATGGTTGCGGCGTAGGTTTTGGCGTCGATAGGCTGCTGATAGCCGGGCTTAACCATTTCAAGATACCATGACGAGAACTCGTCCCAGAAAAGACGATAAACGGCCATCAGCGCCTCGCTGATGCGGAATTTTGAGAAGAGGTCGTTGACCTCGGCGAGAGTAGCGTCAAGACGAGCCTTAAACCACTTGACCGCAGTCGTGGCTACTTCTGGCTGGGCGATGTCTGGGTTAACTTCCCAACCTTTGACGAGGCGGAAAGCGTTCCAGATTTTATTACAGAAGTTACGACCCTGTTCGCAGAGCTTGTCGTCATACATGATGTCGTTACCGGCAGGGGCGGCAAGCATCAGACCCATACGCACACCGTCGGCGCCATATTGGGCGATAAGGTCGAGTGGGTCGGGCGAGTTTCCGAGCGACTTCGACATCTTGCGACCGATAGAGTCGCGGACAATGCCGGTGAAGTAGACGTTGTTGAACGGCTGCTTACCGACATATTCATATCCGGCCATAATCATACGGGCAACCCAGAAGAAGATGATGTCGGGGCCGGTGACAAGGGTGGCGGTTGGGTAGTAGTAATTGATTTCTTCGTTACCAGGATCAAGGATGCCGTTGAAGAGTGTGATAGGCCATAGCCAGCTTGAGAACCATGTGTCAAGTGCGTCAGGGTCTTGCTCGAGGTCTGAAGGCTGGAGGGTCTCGATGCCTGAAGCTGTGCGAGCCTTCTTGACTGCGTCTTCGAGCGTCTCGGCAACGACAATCTTGCGCTCGCCGTCTTTATCATTATAATAATAAGCCGGTATGCGGTGACCCCACCACAACTGACGGCTGATACACCAGTCCTGGATATTTTCAAGCCAGATGCGGTATGTGGTCTTGTATTTTTCAGGCACGAAGCGAATGACGTCGTCCATGACTGGCGAGAGGGCAATAGAAGCAAAGTGCTTCATGTCGATGAACCATTGCATAGACAGGCGCGGCTCGATAGGCACTTTCGTACGCTCTGAGAGACCAATCTTATTGTCGTAGTCTTCGATTTTCTCCATGAGGCCGGCAGCCACGAGGTCATCGGCAATCTTCTTGCGCACGTCGAAGCGGTCCATGCCGACGTACATTCCGGCAACTTCGCTGACTGTTCCATCCTCATTGAAGATGTCGATTGACTCAAGGTTATGAGTCTTGCCGAGCATGTAGTCATTCTTATCGTGTGCCGGGGTGACTTTCAGACAGCCTGTGCCGAAGTCAATTTCGACGTAGCGGTCTTCAATGACAGGCACAACGCGTCCAACCAGCGGCACAATCACCTTCTTGCCTTTAAGCCAAGCGTTCTTCGGGTCCTTGGGATTGATACACATAGCGGTGTCACCCATGATGGTCTCTGGACGGGTAGTGGCAACCACAGCGTAACGGCGTCCGTCGGCGTCGCGGTGAACAACCTCTTCCTCCGAACCTGTCTCGCCAGTCATGTCGTCATCGGCGAGATAATAGCGGAGGTAGTATAGCTTGGTTTTTTCCTCGACAAAGAACACTTCATCGTCGCTGATGGCGGTGCGGTTCTGGGGGTCCCAGTTAACCATGCGGAGACCGCGGTAGATGAGACCTTTGTCGAAGAGGTCGCAGAATACTTTTGTTACGCTCAGACTGCGCTGCTCGTCCATAGTGAACGCCGTGCGATCCCAGTCGCATGATGCACCGAGCTTGCGGAGCTGCGATAGGATGATACCGCCGTGTTTGCGCGTCCATTCCCATGCGTGCTCAAGGAACTGTTCGCGAGTGAGGTCAGTCTTTTTGATACCCTCGGCTGCAAGTTTGGCTATGACCTTGGTTTCGGTAGAGATTGAAGCATGGTCAGTGCCGGGCACCCAAAGCGCGTTTTTGCCTTCCATACGTGCACGGCGCACAAGGATATCCTGGATAGTATTGTTGAGCATATGGCCCATGTGGAGCACACCGGTGACGTTTGGCGGTGGAATCACGATAGTGTAAGGTTCGCGCTTATCTGGCACTGAGCGGAACAACTGATGTTCCATCCAGTAAGCATACCACTTGTCCTCAACGTCGGCCGGATTATATTTCGGTGCAAGTTCGTTCATAATCTATAAATTGAATGCTTTATAATTTAAAGTGCAAAATTAATCATAATATCATTTAAAACGAAGCCTAACGGCTGATAAAAATTGTCACTTGCCGTATAGCGCTGGTGGTTCAAAAGCAAAACCATGCATGCACTCCGTCTCGTCGAGGACGTAAGGAGTAGGGGCTTTATCAGTGACGCGGTCTGATAGCTCAAAGGCTTTTTGAATGCAATTAGCAATATACCACATCATTACTGGTGGCACGGCATTGCCTATCGCTTTATACTGGCGCACAGCCGACACCATGTCGATTTTAAAACCTTCGGGAAAACTTTGAATCCTCGCAGCCTCGCGACATGAAAAACGCCTATATCGCTCGCCGACCATCAGCACGGGGTCAGTGGAGTTAAGGCTGACTTTGGCAAGATGGGCACTGATAGTGTTGCACGGCTGCGACAGGTTTTGTGCGCGGCCTTTATTCATCTTTTCGCGCACAGCCATCATGCCGGCGACCGCTCTGTCACTAAAGAAAAGCGTTTCATTGTCATTCTCATTAGCGTCTATCACATCTCGAAGAACGGTTGAATTTGGTATATATAGTGACAAAGAAAAATTTTTTTTGTCGCGTTCATCCCTAAAGCCAATGATAATCACCCTCTCTCGTTTTTGGGGTACGCCAAACTTTGAGGCGTTTACAATATAATATTGTACTTTATAGCCTGCTGCTGAAAACTCTTTGAGTATCATAGGGAAGGCTTTTTTATTATTGGCTGATAGTATGCCTTTGACATTTTCGGCGATAAATGCGCGCGGCGTCTTTTCTTTGAGAATTTTGACCATTTCAAAGAATAGCATCCCACGGTCTTCCTTATATCCCAACCGAGGCGGATT
>CAMWQZ010000227.1 GCA_947176515.1 uncultured Bacteroidales bacterium
CCGAGATCTACACGCGTAAGATCGTCGGCAGCGTCAGATGTGTATAATAGACATTTATTGAGTGGCATGAAATAACGCTGAAGCCAATGAATCTGTAAGATAGCCCTCGGCCTCCTTTTTATCTGAGTATACAATAATCTTTGTTACTCCGTGGTCGCGTCCAACGTACTTTTCAAAATCGGAATAGCTTACGTCCTTAGTTATCGAATTATCATCAAGATAGTACACGCCAGCGATAAATAATGCGACCAGCGCATACATCCAGTACATGCTAAATTTAAATTGTCCTTTCTTATTCGGACGGTTTGGAGTCATATTTGGTATAGGCATAATGTCTGCAAATTATCTTTTGTGATGGTAATTGCTTTTTAATCAAGGTTGGGGATTTCAGTTATCACGGCATCGCTCCATAGTTCTTCAAGATTATATCTGGTACGAGCCTGCGGCACAAAAACATGAACCAATGTATCGCCATAATCAATCACAATCCATTCTGAATTAGTGTAGCCATCATAATTATATGGTTTTACTGCGCCATTTTCCTGAACAAATTCGCGTACGCTATCCGCAATAGCTGCAACTTGCATAGATGATGTGCCTTCTGCTATAATAAAATGAGAAGCAGCTGCTGATTCGATTGATGACATGTCGACCAGCGTTATATTTTTACCTTTTCGTTCTTGAATACCCTCTATTATAAGATTCTGTAATGAATTTGTTGTCGTCATTTTATATAATAATCCGAATTTATGAATAGCAAATTTAATTATTTTTTTTGATACATCAGCGCCAAATCAGCACCATTTAATTTTTATTTATATAACAAGTTGAATGGTTAAAAGATTTAGCACTCTATTATTTTTTATCATTCAAACCTAATACTCTCTGTCGGGTCGATATTTGCAGCTGAGCGCGCAGGGATAAAAAGTATCAGGTAGGACACCACAACAACTCCGATATTTAATATTACAAATGGTAATATATCAATTTTTACCGGCACTTCACTTAGATAATACATAGCCGGATCAAGCTTTACAAAACCAGTGGCCCCCTGTACTATGCAGAGACCTACACCGACAATATTTCCAATCAGAATACCAATTAATGCAAGACGCAAGCCTAAAGACACGAAAAGACGTACAAGCCATTTTCGTGACGCACCCATCGACTTAAGCAAACCAATGGTAGGAATTCGGTCAAGAATTATCAGATAGAGGCTCGACACTAATGTAAATAACGCGACACAAAGCATTAATACAAAAATGACAACAACATTTGTGTCAAGTAAAGATAACCAATTGAAGTAAATAGCGCCTGTCTGGAGCACTGTGGTGACAGGATAAAACCCATCTAACTGGCCTGTCTGCATAGCTTCGCCCAGAGCTTGCTGCAGCTCGAGCGCATATGAATCAATATCGGATATTGCAACTCCTGTGATTTCAAGCTGCGTGCCGCTTATGCTGTCAACGCCTATTACATTTTGCAAAAACTTCATGGGAGCATAAGCAATCATTTTGTCATATTCACTTAGATTTGAATCATAGATACCACCAATAGTGGCACGTCGAGTCTTAAGCGAGCCATCAACAAAAAAATAAACATATATTTTATCATTAAGATTTAAATGAAGTTGATTTGCCGTGTGCCGTGAGATAGCAATCTCCGACGTTCCGTCTTTCACTTCATTAGGGAAGGAGCCTTCAATAATATTTGCATGCTCAAAAGAGTAATCATGCGCTTTATCATGTCCAATAAACACAACTCCTGAGAAATCGTCATCGGTTTTTATCATAGCTGGTAATTGAACAGCAAGCGACATAGTTGTCCCGGGGCGAAGCACTTTAGACACAATTCCATTGAGTTCTGTGGTTACCCTCAATGATTCGGATTGAATGCCCGTATTATAGTCATAAGGTCGGCTAATTGTAATCTGGGCATCAAAACCCATAATCTTCTGACTTATCTCTGACTTAAAGCCAGCAACCACGGCCAAGGTAATCTCCATGACCATTACGGCAAGGGCAACCCCGACAACAGCAATCACTGCCCCAGCCGAACGTTTTTCGCCCGATGAGCCAGATAATCTCAGCCGTTTTGATATCCAAATGGTGACGGACATTGCTAATTTTGGGTCAAAAATAGTCGAAAATCAGTAAAAACAAAAAAATCACTCTGAATAAACCTGAATCATTATTCGCTTATACAGAGTGATTTAACTTGTCGGGGTGACAGGATTCGAACCTGCGACCACCTGGTCCCAAACCAGGTGCGCTACCGGACTGCGCTACGCCCCGAAACAAATGCCAAGACTGCTTATCTTTGGATTTGCGATGCAAATTTAGTCAAAATTTTCAACATACGCAAATAAGATGCAAGTTTCAGCATAATGTTTTCAATTTACTTGTAGACTAAAATCTTTTCAATGTAAATTTTATTGCCAGTCGATTTTGGATTAGCTATACTATCGTTTACGAGTGACAATGTGTGGTTACCCTTTGGCAAATCAAGTTGATAGAAAAGATATGCACGGTTTCCCTCAAATTTTCCAGCCTCAGTAACATAATATGTGTCAATCGTTTTAATGAGTTCACCGTCAATCGAGACTTGCGCTCTACCGCCATCAGTATTCCAACTCCCGAGTATAGCTACCCCACTACCTTCAAAATCAACCGAGCAGCTATCGCCTGGTGCAGTTGCAACTTTATATGGCGCATCGTCTCCGTTGCCATAAACAAAGTCCTCCCATTGTCCACTCATTCGCCAACGGTTTTGATTGGTAACGGGAACGAGTTCGGCGACTTCTATTCCGTGAAAACCTTTAACAAAAGGAGCTGCCTTAGGCTGCTGACGCTTGATATGATAGATTCTATCGTCAACTGTCCCACCATTTTTTTCAACGTTTTCTTTAATAAATGTCAAAGTCTGGGACACTGCTTTATTATATGAATAATCAGTGTGAATAAAACAGCTATCAGCAATCTGAGGCAAATGTGACTTGTAAATTTCGGGAATCGCTTTGTAGCCATCTATTAAGCCAAGTACGGCAGCCGCAGTAGCGGTGTTACAATCTGTGTCTTGACCACATCTTACAGTAATCTCCATTGTTTTAGCCCAGTCTCGCTGACCATATAGCAAACCCATCACCACGTAAGCACCGTTAAGTTTTGCGTCGATATTAAACGGCAGATATGGCGTACATATATCATATGGAGCCCATTTTTCATTAAGAAGATTCCATGCAGTGCGCCAGTCATTTGGATTCTGCTCATAAGCATCAATCACATCTCTGACGCATTGCGCGTAACCGCTCTCTGCAGGGATGGCGAGGAGAGCTTTTTCAACTATTTCTTTAGGGTCGCTCAGCTCATAGGCCAAGGTATGCATCGCACTAACAAACATGCCGGCATACATGCCATCTGCCGCCGACATTATCGCGCCAACCTTCTCACAAAGAGAATTAGATGACTGAGGCATACATGGATTTATAAAACCTATAAAGTCACATTCAATCTGGAAATCTATGTCTTCGCAATGGATACTATTACTTGGCAAACTCAATTCTGCTGCAGGGATACCGTCAAAATAGTTTTTACGGCCTTGAAGGCTAGCATGACACAGGGCAAAGTC
>CAMWQZ010000228.1 GCA_947176515.1 uncultured Bacteroidales bacterium
ATCTGTTTCGTGACCAATAATCGCATTTCTTGCCTTAATGATAGCCGTTGGCGTAATACCATGCTCCTCATTGTAAGCCAACTGCAACGACCTGCGTCGTTCGGTTTCGTCAATTGTCTGCTGCATAGAGTCTGTTATCTTGTCGGCATACATTATAACCTCACCGTTAAGATTTCGTGCAGCTCGCCCTACGGTTTGAGTCAGTGACCTATGGCTTCTAAGGAAACCCTCTTTGTCAGCATCGAGTATCGCCACAAGCGAAACTTCGGGCAAGTCAAGGCCTTCACGCAAGAGATTTACACCAATTAGGACATCATAGACTCCGGCACGCAAATCATCGAGTATCTTCACTCGATCCATTGTGTCAACATCACTATGAATATAGGCCGTCTTTATTCCGAGCTTTGCGAGATAATCATTCAACTCTTCGGCCATTCGCTTAGTAAGCGTAGTCACCAGTGTGCGTTCTCCGCGTTCTATTCGCAGATTGATTTCTTCCATAAGGTCATCAATCTGATTTAACGAAGGTCTAACCTTAATCACAGGGTCAAGCAAACCCGTAGGTCTGATTACCTGTTCAACGACTACTCCCTCACTCTTCTGTAACTCATAGTCAGCCGGAGTAGCGCTGACATAGACAACCTGAGGTGTCAGACGCTCAAATTCTTCAAATTTCAACGGACGGTTATCGAGCGCAGCTGGAAGGCGAAAGCCATATTCCACAAGATTCATTTTGCGCGACAAGTCGCCCCCATACATCGCGCGAATTTGTGGAATAGTAACATGGCTTTCGTCAATTATAGTCAAGAAATCTTTCGGGAAATAGTCGAGCAGACAGAATGGTCTCATGCCTGGCTGGCGTCCGTCAAAATATCGTGAATAATTCTCTATACCTGAGCAATACCCTACTTCCTTAATCATTTCAACATCATAGGTCACGCGCTCATACAGGCGTTTGGCCTCTAACTCACGAGCCTCTCGTTGAAAAAATTCCACCTGCTGGCCAAGGTCGAGCTGAATCTGCGCAACCGCCGACGCCTGACGCGCCGGAGAAGTCACAAATATATTAGCCGGGTATATACGGAAATCCTCATGATTGGCTATGTGGACATTATCCTCAGGATACATAGTCTCCAAAGATTCAATTTCGTCACCCCAGAACACCACGCGTAACAGCACGTCTTCGTATGCAAGTCTGATATCTATCGTGTCACCTTTTACTCTAAAATTTCCGCGTTGAAAATCAACCTCGTTTCGAGCATAAAGCGAACCAACGAGCTTGCGCAAGAATTCATTTCGTGTTATTTTCTGTCCTACCTTAACAGATACCACATTTTCATGGAAGTCTTCGGGATTACCTATACCATAAAGACACGATACCGACGACACCACTACCACATCGCGACGACCTGACAAAAGTGCCGAAGTCGTTGCAAGACGCAGGCGGTCAATCTCGTCATTAATCATCAAATCCTTTTCGATATACTTGTCAACAGACGGTATATATGCCTCAGGCTGATAATAATCGTAGTACGATACAAAATAATGCACTTCGTTTTCAGGAAAAAACTGTTTGAACTCGCTGTAGAGCTGAGCCGCAAGTGTCTTATTATGACTAAGAATCAAGGTCGGCTTTTTCACTTTCTGAATGACGTTAGCCATTGTGAAAGTCTTGCCCGAACCTGTCACACCAAGCAATGTCTGCGCCGGGATGCCATCGTTTACGCCCTCGGCAAGCTGTGCAATAGCCTGCGGCTGGTCGCCTGTCGGCTTATATTGAGAATGAAGTTTAAAATCCATCTTTTAATTTCTCTATTTATCAAACTACAAATATAACAAATTCTCCACTCATAGTCAAGAAATCGCATAAAAGCTTTTCAAACTCGCTATTAATACATATCTTTGCAAAACCAGTCTATATAATTTATATGAAACGATTTCTTCTTGCATTACCACTCATAATCCTTGTCTCACTCTCTGCCAAAGCTTACGATGGAGAAAATAACTTCACTCATAATCGTCTTTCAA
This sequence comes from uncultured Bacteroidales bacterium, assembly GCA_947176515.1. GTDB lineage: Bacteria > Bacteroidota > Bacteroidia > Bacteroidales > Muribaculaceae > CAG-873. Next base: position 2,029 of record CAMWQZ010000228.1, read on the forward strand.
TGAGTGGCATGCTCACCTCGTCTGATTGTTGGCAATTCGAAATGTCCTATCATTATATGTTCTGGAAATATTTAGGCATAGGCGGTGGTGTAGGAACATTAAAAAATTATTTCGTGGATGGCTATGCTTCAGGAAGGGGCTGGCATATCAATGGTGATGACGAAAAACCACAACATATATACCTGCGCCCGTCTGTCGTAATAAGATCGCCTTCTATTCGCATAAAACAGACACGATGGGGTCTATATTTAGAGCCTGGTGCATTCATGACGCTACCTTATACATCTGTCACAATTACATCTTATGATAACTGGCAAAAAATCGAATTTCGTCACGCCAGTACAAAAAAAGGCCAATGGTTTGCAACTGACGTTCATTTAGGTTTATACATCGACATTGGACCTGCGTCAATTAGTTTTGGCTACACATGGTCTAACTTCGACATCTACAGTCAGTTCCGTCATCTGTCATATAAAGGGACTTCGTTCAGCGAGTTTTACCCAAGCAAACCGTCAATGCATGGGGCGTTCCTCTCCGTTTCTGCTCATCTATAAACCTAATCGCTATGTTAGCAGAATTTATTCACGGTGCTATCCTCGGACTTGTAGTGGTTGCAGTAAATCACTTCACATCCCCTCAAAAAAAGATGACTAAGACCAAGCGCCTTCTCCTTGTCGCCCTCGTCTGTATCATCACCGGCCTAGTTAATCTCATATTGCCAGAGTAATCCACATCTACCTTCAACATATAGACGCAAAACTTTATTTGATATGCTAAGATTTTTTTCGCAATTTTGCATTTAAATGACACCTCCACCATTCATAGTATCTTCAGAAGCGATAAATCTAATTGCTGAAATATCCGCACTATTAGAGCGACATAACATCGCTCTGGAGAGCGAACAGAATGTAAAACTCCGTAAAGCAAATCGTGTCAAAACAATCCATTCATCACTCGCTATTGAGGGAAACACTCTAAGCGAAAATGAAGTAATGGACATTATTAATGGCAAGCATATTGTTGCTCCAATTCGCCAAATTCAAGAGGTAAAAAATGCTATTCGTGTTTATGACATCTATTCACAATTGAATCCATTTTCTGAAAAGGATTTATTAAAAGCACATCGTATCATGATGGAGTCATTAGCGGATGATGCCGGACGTTATCGTAATGGCGGTGTAGGTGTCTTTGGAGAGTCAGGTTTAGTTCATATGGCTCCGCCTCCGCAACGAGTTCCCGAACTAATGGGAAACCTATTTTCATGGCTCCAGAAGTCAAAAGACCACTTACTTATCCGATCATGTGTCTTCCACTATGAGTTTGAATTTATCCATCCTTTTTCTGATGGTAACGGACGGACAGGACGGCTATGGCAGTCTCTGATACTCGGTCTGCTCAATCCGCTTTTTGAGCATTTGCCTGTGGAAAATATCGTATACGCCAATCAACAGGACTATTACAATGCGATTGCTACATCAACTATAGAAGGTCAGTCTGGTCCATTCATAGACTTTATGCTCAATGAGATTTTGAAAACTCTTCAAAAGAATATAATAGACGTAGCAGCCGATAAAGTACCCAATAAAG
>CAMWQZ010000229.1 GCA_947176515.1 uncultured Bacteroidales bacterium
GTCATACAGCAGTGTGTGGTTTGACCGAGGCATGAACACTAATCGTGACATCCTCGACCGATGGACTCCAACCAACACCGACACTAATCTTCCGGCTCTCATGCCCGAAGGTTATCGCAATGACGAGCGCACCCAGTACGGCGAGTTTACCCTCTACTCTATGCTCGACACATGGGTTAAACGCACCAACTACTTCCGTCTCCAAAGTCTCATCCTCGGCTACAATATCCCGACCCCCATCGTTGCCCGTATCGGCTTGACTTCGGTCCGCGTGGCGTTTGAGGCGCGTAACCTCGCCGTCTTTGGTTCTAACTATCGCAACTTCCTCGACCCTGAAACTATGGGCAATCCATTCGCTCAGCCTATCCCCAAAAGCTACACTTTCAATCTCCAAGTTAAATTCTGACATACCGACGACTTATGAAACTCAAAAATATATTTGCTTCTCTCCTTATAGTCGCTGCCACCGCTCTCACCGGCTGTGACAGTTTCCTCGACATCCAGCCTGTCGGCAAAGTCATTCCGACAACCGTCCCTGAATTTCGCTCATTGATTACCGAGGCTTACCTCACTGTGCCCGATGACCGCGGACTTGCATCTTTCCGCAGCGACGAAATCCTTCTCGACGCTACTATGTCGTCTAACGACCTCGGCTCTTATCTCGACATCTGGCGCTGGAACGATGCTACGCCCGACGAGAACACTGCCGCTTTCAGCTGGCGTCAGTTCTATCATGTCCTCTTCATCGCCAACTACGTCATCGAGAGCGAACACCTCATGACCGATGGCACCACTGAAGACATCAAGCAAATGGTCGGCGAGGCATATATGCTTCGCGCCTACATGCACTTCATCCTCGCTAACCTTCACGCTCCGGCTTATACCGCCTGCAACCCTGCGACCACAAAGGCGATTCCACTCAAACTCGACAGCGACGTCGAGGGAGTGCTCACGCGTGACAACCTCGAGGACGTCTATAACGCCATACTCAATGACCTTGACGCAGCTGAGCGTAACCTCAACGTCGATGAGTGGCCCGAAGGCCTTAATTATCGTTTTACCACCCTATCGGTCGACGCCCTTCGCTCACGCGTAATGCTCTATATGGGCAATTGGTCAGAATCTCAAAAGGCATCTGACCGTGTGCTCGCTCGTCAAAACACACTCTCATCAATCACCAACGAGCTTCCTAATGCATACAACTCAGCTGAAAACATCCTCGCCCTCGAGCAGATTATGACTGCTCAGTATGCGCGCGCTTTCAAAGTCAACCGCGACTTCTACCGACTCTATTCCTCATCCGACCTTCGCCGCCGCGCATACTTTAATCAGGTGACATCATCTAACATTCTCCTCACCAAAGGCGGCTCCAACACTTACACTTGCTCGTTCCGCGTTGCTGAAATGCTGCTCAACGCCGCAGAGTCAGCATGCCATGAGGGGCACACCGATCAGGCTGCCGAATATCTACTCACACTCCAGCGCAAACGCTATAATGACAACGGCGCAGCAAAAGAGGCAGCTGTTGCAGCAATGGATGCCGACCAACTACTCAACGAAATTCTCGAAGAGCGCGCTCGAGAACTCGCCTTCGAAGGTCACCGCTGGTTTGACCTTCGCCGTACCACCCGTCCGCGCATCGAGCGCAGCTACCGCGGCGAGACCTACGTCCTCGAAGAGAACGACGACCGCTACACCATCCGCATCCCCTCTGAAGCGATAGCCGCCAACCCCGGTCTCGCCGAATAACAAATGCTATCAGAGTTCTCAGAGCACTCTGAGTCCTCTGATAGCTCTGATTCCCCCTTCAAAAAATCACTAACCAATTAAAATAATTTATCGTATGAAAAAATTTTTACTCACTCTCGCTGCCGCCTGCGCAGTTACCGCCGCATCAGCTGCCGTCGACGACCTCACCAAAGCATGGGAACACTCCATCGAAAATGCCTATGCGGCTGACGCTAAAGCATGGAACGCTCCCTTAGCTATAGACTCAGATGGAAATGTTATTGCAACTGGAGCTTTTACAGAAGATTTCACAATCGCCGGTTTTGATTTCGAAGCAATCGGCACAAGCGCCTATGTTGTCAAATATGATAAATCCGGTGATATAATGTGGGCTGTTTCTTTTACAGGCGCAGCTTCAGTCAACGCTATTGATACTGATGCTGACGGCAATATATACATCGCAGGCACATTTGCTGACAATGTAAGTTTCGGCACGACCTCTGGCTCTCCCATTAAGAAAGAGGGTATGAAAATTGATGATGCTTTCACCACAAAACAGAATGCATCATTTATCGCAAAGTACTCAGCTGATGGCTCTTTGGTGACTGTTGAAACATTTGTTCCTGAAATTCATGCCGAACCCTTAGAACATCAATTTGACGATCCAGATAACGGAGGCACCCCTTACTGGTTCAATGATGGCGATATTTACTTTGAAGTAAAAGATATTAAAGTTGTCAATGATAAAATCTATGCATCTGCTACCTATACAGGTGTAACACAGAATAATAGTATTGAATTCTCTGCACCATATGTTGTTTACGCATGGTTTATGTATCAGGATGTAGCAGCCAGTTCGATATTTGTACTCGACGCATCTGACCTTAAAACTCAACAAAAAATTGTTACCGCTGCATTTAACGGTGATAACGCGGCAGATGTATTTGACACAAGCGCTTGCTGGTCTGCTCGTTTTGGCATAAACAATGACGTTGTATTAGCAGCTTTTGCAGCTACTGGTGAAATAGCTTTAACAGATGCGAATGGCTCACAAAGTGTAAATGAATATGGCCCCGCATTTATTCTTGCAAAAATCCAAAATGGTGAAATTGTTACCTATAATACAACTGAAGCGACATCTGCATCGAAAGTTGCTGACAACAGCTTTGCCAATATCTATTTTGACGAAGATAAGGCCATCGCTGTCGGACGAAAATACGAAGCTGAAACACAAGAGGGTAGTAGCGATGAAATCAAACATCAAAATATTTTTGTTGCAAATATTTCTGATGATTTGACTCTTGATTTCAATCTTTTCGAAAAATCTGTAGATGGAATCAATTATTCCACAATCGCATCTTCTGCATTCTTACCATCAGGTGAGATTTATATCAACACATTGGGCTACAATGCTGGAGGTAGCTTTGTTGAAGTAGCTAAATCTTTTGTATATGCAAACAATGCCTTTGCTGAAGCAACTACAGTCCCTGATGCGGTGGGTGTAGCCTCAGTCGATACTTATGTGGCTTTCTCTCAGATTGGTGAAACTGGAGCCACCTTTGCACTCTATAATGACAATGCTGCTGGCATCGATGACATCACTGTTGACAACAGCAATGTACCTGTTGAATACTTCAATCTCCAGGGCGTACGCGTAGCCAACCCCGAAAACGGTCTCTTCATACTCCGCCAAGGCTCTAAAACCTCAAAGGTAGTGAAATAATCTCATCTCAAATACAATAAAAATGGCAGCTCCAAACTACGAGCTGCCATTTTTATTTCCTATTAGCCCTATCCGGCCTATTAGCCCTACAAGACTAATTAGTCTTATAAGCCTAATCAGCTATAACCTTCACGCTCTTTGAGCCTTCGCGCTTGATGTAAAG
>CAMWQZ010000230.1 GCA_947176515.1 uncultured Bacteroidales bacterium
GTCCGGTAACTGCATCTTTTGCCATGAACTCTTTAATCGGGTTGAGTTCTTCATCAGTTACGTTTTCAGCCATTGAATAAATAAGATCGCTGATTACGGCGAGAGTCTCATCGCGCATTTCAGGTTTCATTGGGAAGCCAGTCTGCAACATGGTATTCACGTTCCCGAGACGATCCATGTCACCTTGCATGCCGATTGAGTAAACGGCGCCCATCTCCTCACGCACCTTCTTGAGCAGACGGTTGCTGAGTATTTGACCGGCAGCACTTGCAAGAAGTTTGTTACGTAGGTTGTAAGGCATGTTGCCATACACACCGACGAATACAAAGGTCTGTGGTGTCTCCATCTTAGTAGTGAACTTATCAGTTCCGGCCCCAAGGGTAGGCTCGATATCGCTGTTCATCACAAGCTTGTCGATATTGCTACCACCAGTCGGGAGAGTTGCAATATACTGCTCAACAAGAGGACGGAGAGTGTCGAGGTCGATTTTACCTGTAAATACAAAGGTATAGTCAGATGCATCGTCAAGCATGCTATGGATGATGGTGAGAGTCTCGTCACGGTTAGCAGCGGTAGCATCTGCAGCAGAGAGGACTTTCTTATTGGCAGCTTTGAAAAGAACATCCATCAAGTACTTACTGAACAGATAGTTAGGCGTTGTTTCCTGATTCTTAAGCTGACCGACAACCATGTTCTGTGTAGCTGCAAATTCCTCGGGTGTAATCTCAAAATCAGAGAAGCCCATATAAATCAACTCCATTAAAGTTGGCAGGTCCTTAACTGTTGTCGCTCCACTAACTCCACGATAATAGTCAGAGAATGAAATATCTAAAGACACCTGTTTACCCTGAAGGTATTTCTGGATATCAACAGATGTATAGTCACCGAGGCCATGCTGAATCATTGCATAAGGCAAGAACTTGAGAGTAGAGGCGTTAACGTCGCCAATTGCTGAAAGACCGCCTTTTGCAAATGCGCTGAACACTATTTCATTATCCTTGAAGTCTGTGGGCTTAACGATAACCTTTACGCCATTGCTGAGAGTCCACTCAGTAGCGCCCCACTGAGGAAGCTCGGTTGTAGAAACGATTTTGCCAGGAGTCGGGAGCGACGGGATAAGGGGTTCTTCCTTCATCTGGTCCTTATAAGGCTCGATTTCTTCATCGTCAACGCTACCCATTGCAGACTCAAGCTGCTCCTCTGTGGGAATCGGAATAGTCGGTTTTTCGGGAAGAAGTACATAGAGGACACGGTTGTCCTCGCTGACAATTTGCTGCATGAACTGGTTGATAAGGTCAACCGGAATCATAGGTGCCATCTGCTTATACATTTCATACTCAGCAGCTATACCGACTATGGGGTCATTGTCGATAAAGCTACGGACATATTCCTGACCATAAGCCGATGACTCAGTGTTGTTGCGGTTTTCATAAAGGCGCTCCATGCGAGAAAGGAATTCTGCACGCGCACGCTCATATTCGCCAACAGTGAAGCCACCGCGAACTGCGCGAAGCACTTCGCGATAAACGGCTTGAATTGCCGGCACTACGTCATCGTTTTTAGCCGTACATTCAATCGAAAGCGCTTCCTTAGTTGCAGAGACAAAGAAACGTCCGAGCTTAACATAAGCGTTTGCAATTTCTGAATCAGGAATTTTTGCCAGCTCGCTAAGACGACCCTGAAGCATGGATACTACCATAGAACGCATATATGCTACTGGGAAATATGCCTGAGTATTGCGATATTCGCGAGGTAACAGCGGATCAATCTTGAACATCAAGTCAAAAGATATGTTGCGCACTTCGGGGTCAGCGCCGATAGCATATATTGTGCCAGGAGTATCATCGACGGTGTAATAAACGCGTTCCTTTGCATTTTCAGGCATCTTTATAGAACCAAAGATTTCTTTAATCTTTTTCTCAATTTCGGCAGGATTGATGTCTCCGACAACAACTATGCCTTGCTGGTCGGGACGATACCATGTGTGGTAATAGTCAACGAGTGCCTGATGAGGGAAATTGTCGACAACTTCCATTGTGCCGATAGGAAGACGCTCGCCATAACGGTTATCAGGATAGATGACGGGGAGCAATTTTTCAATCAAGCGCATTTCACCTACCATAGCCTGACGCCACTCTTCATGGATGACCTTACGCTCTGAGTCAATTTCATCAGGGTCGAGAGTAAGCGCGCTGGCCCAGTCATGGAGTATAAGCAGACATGAGTCTACTACCGCAGGACGAGTAGCAGGCACATTGTTGATACGATAAACTGTTTCGTCAACGTCAGTATAGGCATTGAGATTGTAACCAAATTTCACACCTACTGACTCAAGCCAGTCAATAAGACGGTTACCAGGGAAATTTTCAGAACCATTGAAACACATGTGTTCAAGGAAGTGAGCCAGACCACGCTGGTTTTCTTCTTCAAGGATTGAGCCGACTTTCTGTGCGATATAGAAGTCAACCTGGCCTTTAGGAGTGTTGTTGTGACGGATGTAGTAAGTTAAACCATTGTCAAGTTTACCGACTGTAACAGCCGTGTCAATAGGCAATGGCTGCATCTGTTGGGGCATTTGCGCACAAGCAATACCGAATGTAAGCAATCCGGCAGCTAACATCAGCCCACGTCTGAATAATTTGTTCATTTTTTATTGTGATATAGTTAGATTGAGTATAATTCAGTTACGCAAATTAGACATCAAAAGTAGATAAAAATTACATATCAGCGAGTTAAATTTTGTAAAACTAAACCCCAGCCACACGTTTACGCGCGTAGGCCGGGGTCTATACGGTTGATAGGTTAATAATTTTATTCTGCCGGTTTGAGGGCTGAGTAGTCGCGACCGTAACGAAGCATCTGTGGAACATAGTCTTCGTCGTAGGTCACGGTGATATCAGTTATTTCGCCGTTTTCAACTACAGGTGTGTAGATAGGATTTACGAAGCCCTTGTAGGGAGCAATTGACAGCTTGGCATAACGGTCAAGGATTTCTTGATGTATTGCCGGGTCGACTTTAACTGCGTAAGTCTCAACGAGGTCGCGAGCTGCGTTGTAGTCACCTTCGCTCGTGATGCGCTGGATTTCAGCCAAAAGCTGACCGAATAAACCGCGGAGAGCTTCATAATCGTTGATTTTAACATAGGTCTTGCCATCCTGTTTAACGAGCTCAATTACATTCGCATCCTTGCCATGCTCATAAACCCACTCAGCGATGAGTTTACGGTTGCGCATGTGAGCTTCCTCAACATCTTTACCGGGCTCAATACGCATAAGCTGAGTCATGAGACCGTTAAGAATGTATTTGTAATATTCGGCTTTGTATGCATCAGGATTATCAAGAAGACCGATTTCAATCATTTTGGGATCAGCAAGATAATAGAGTGCAAAAAGGTCGGCACGGGTTTCTTCGATAGTCGAACCGTGAGCCTTAAGAGCATCACGGCTCACACCGGGGAGCAATTTGCCTGAACCATGGCCGAGACATTCGTGAAGGTCTGTGTGGAGATTATCGGTGATGAAAAGGTAATCATCCATAAGCTTTGAGGTCTCTTCGTCGATAACAAACTCTTCGTTAAAACCGTTACCATGAGAAGCCTCATCATAAGCC
>CAMWQZ010000231.1 GCA_947176515.1 uncultured Bacteroidales bacterium
CCTCTGTGTCACAAACTGTCCGACTGATGCTCTTAAGTTTTCTAATGATTTCGAACAGGCAGTATTCACTCGTGACAAACTTATCAAGAAACTAAACTATCTGCCCGAGAAAGAAGAGCCGGCTCCGACTCCCGAAGAACTTGCAAAAGCTGCTGCCGAGCGTGAAGCTAAGATTGCTGCCGCTAAGGCAAAGGCTGCTGCTCTCAAGGCAGCCCGTGAAGCAGAGGCTGCTGGTGCGCCTCAGCCTGCAAAGGCCGATGACGCCTCAAACAATGAAAATAAAAATTAATAAACCAATATGGAATCAGTAGGAAGTATCATTACTTATGTCATCGTTGTTTTGGCGATGATTGTCTTCTCGGTACTCGCGGTGACCACTCGTAAGATATTGCGTGCGGCCACTTACCTGCTTTTCACTCTTTTTGCTGCTGCTGCCATTTATTTCATGCTCGATTATGAATTTTTGGGTGCGGTACAGATTGCAGTCTATGCAGGCGGTATCGTCGTGCTGTTTGTTTTCTCAATCCTTCTTACAAGCAAGCCTGGCGATAATTCTGAGAAGCTCACTTCGAAGTCGCGTGTGCTTGGGCTGATTGCTTCGGTAGCTATGCTTGGTGTCGCTGGATGGGCGCTTATTTCGCGTTGCGCTAACTTCACAGCCCGTCCTCAGATGGAGGCTCCGCTCATGAGCGATCTCGGCACAGCCCTTATGGGTACCGGCGCTGGTCAGTATCTTCTGCCCTTCGAAGCTGTCAGTGTTCTTTTGTTAGCATGTATAATCGGTGGCGTAGTAATCGCCCGTAGACGTTGATGCATCATGGAAATTACAGCTATATATTACCTCATCCCCAGCTTGATTATGTTCTGCTGCGGTGTCTACGGTTTCATCACGCGTAAAAATATGATTGCAATGCTCATCTCACTTGAGCTTATGCTTAATGCTGTTGATGTCAACTTTGTGGTCTTCAATCGCTTCCTCTTCCCCGGACAGATGGAGGGCATGTTCTTTACGCTCTTTGCTATAGCGATAGCTGCAGCTGAAACCGCTCTCGCAATTGCGATTATCATCAATATTTTCCGTTCGACAAAGAATGTCGATGTCAGCGGACTTAACGAAATGAAATTCTGATTGCTATGGATATTACAATACCTATTCTGATATTGGCAATTCCGTTGTTTATGTTCATTTTCCTCGGCTTGCTCGGCGGAAAAATGAGTCATAAGCTTGCAGGAACGCTCGGCACACTCGGCATGGGTGTGACTCTCGTGCTTGCCTATACCACTGCATTTACCTATTTCTTCAGTGGTTCTGCTGATTTTATTACAGCCGGCGGTGACCGTCTCCAGTATCTGGTTTTCAATCAGACATGGCTGGCATTCACTAAATCGCTTGTTATCAAACTCGGTTTCCTTCTCGATCCGATTTCAGCCATGATGCTTGTCGTTATTACAACGATTTCATTCATGGTTCATCTTTATAGCTTAGGTTACATGCGTGATCACCACGGTGTCTACGAACGCGGTTTCCAGCGTTTCTATGCATTCCTGTCGCTCTTCAGCTTCTCGATGCTTGGGCTCGTGGTTGCCACCAACATTTTCCAGATGTATATCTTCTGGGAGCTCGTGGGTGCTTCATCTTATCTGCTTATCGGTTTCTATTACATCAAGCCGTCGGCAGTTTCAGCTTCTAAGAAGGCATTCATCGTTACCCGTTTCGCTGACCTCGGCTTCCTTATCGGTATTTTGGTGCTCTCGTTCTACACAGGCACTTTCGATTTCACTCAGCTCACGTCAGTGCCCGTTGAAGGTCTCAACGATGTATATCGTGTAAGCGAAGGCACCGCTGAAGGTATCCTCAATATTTTCCAGACCAGTGCTGCTCCCGTCTTCATGGGTGGTTCAGTTCTCACTTGGGCTTTGGTCCTCATCTTCATGGGCGGCATGGGTAAATCGGCTATGCTTCCACTCCACATCTGGCTCCCTGATGCAATGGAAGGCCCGACTCCAGTGTCAGCGCTTATCCACGCAGCAACAATGGTCGTTGCCGGTGTTTACCTCGTTGCACGTCTTTTCCCATTGTATTTGATGGAGGAGACCGCGCTCGAAATCATCACAGTTGTAGGTGCTCTCACTGCATTCTATGCTGCCATGGTGGCCTGCACACAGGTCGACATCAAGCGTGTGCTTGCATTCTCAACTATTTCGCAGATTGCATTCATGATGGTTTCACTCGGTGTTGCGCGCCCCGAAATCCATGAAGGTCTCGGCTACATGGCTTCGATGTTCCATCTCTTTACTCACGCGATGTTCAAGGCTCTGCTCTTCCTCGGTGCAGGTGCGCTTATCCACGCTATCGGCTCAAACGATTACACCGCTATGCACGGTCTTCGCAAATATATGCCGATTACTCATTGGACATTCCTTATCGGCTGTCTTGCCATTGCAGGTATCATACCGTTCTCAGGCTTCTTCTCTAAGGACGAAATCCTCAGTGCTTGTGTCGGCTACGATTGGGTTGCTTATGCATGGATGTCGATGGTTGCTGGCCTTACCGCGTTCTATATGTTCCGTCTCTACTATCTCATCTTCTGGTGGAAGGAACACAAGATTCCCGAAGGTCATCACGCTCCCCACGATCAGCCATGGACCATGTCACTGCCTCTGATTATCCTTGCTGCCATTTCATGTGTTGCCGGTTTCATTCCTTTTGGCAAGCTTGTCAGCTGGAATGGCGAACCTTACGATTTCATGGCACACTTTGACTGGTCAGTAGCTGGTGTCAGCCTCACTGTCGCAGTGCTCGCAATTGCTCTCGCAACTGTGATGTATCGCAAAGAGAACAATCTTCCCGAGAAATTCAAGGCTGCTGTGCCTGCTCTCTGGCGTTGGTGCTACCACCGCTTCTATTGGGACGAACTTTATATGTTCATCACTCACAAGATTATTTTCAATGGCATCTGCCGTCCAATCGCTTGGTTTGACCGTCACATCATCGATGGCACTATGGACTCATTTGCCACTATCACTAATAAGGCTTCAGAGCTTATCCGTCCGCTCCAGTCTGGTCAGATTCAGTTCTACGTTTGGATTTACCTCATCGGAGCTCTGCTACTCGGCACAATTACTGCGATATGCCTGATTTAATCTTTGAGTTGTAAACCTTAAAACAGTAACTATAATGTTTTCCAATATACTAATCTATTTCGTCGTAATACCTCTGCTGATGCTGGCAGGTATTGCGTTATGCCGAAATATCAAGCAGATTCGCGCCGTAGCCGTTGTAGGCTCTATAGCGCTGACTGCTCTTTCGGTCTACTTGCTGGTCGACTACCTCGGCCTCCGCGCTGCCGGCGAGACTGCTCCGATGCTTTACACTGGCTCTTGGTCGTGGTTCGGTCCGCTTAACATCAATCTTGCTGTTGGTGTTGACGGCATCTCTATTGCAATGCTTCTTCTTTCATCAATCATTGTATTTGCAGGTTCATTCGCGTCATGGACGATTCCTCAGCCTAAAGAATTCTTCTTGTGGCTAATCCTCCTCTCTACTGGTGTGTTTGGATTCTTCATCTCGATTGACCTCTTTACGATGTTCATGTTCTATG
>CAMWQZ010000232.1 GCA_947176515.1 uncultured Bacteroidales bacterium
GTTCCGAAGGTCAAGGGTTCGAGGCCCCTAAGGCACCCTCAGACAGCGTCTTTGCTTTGTAAGCGAAGACGCTTTTTTTATTACAACGGAGGACGTTGAAAAACACAATTGTAGGGACATGCCTTTGGCATGTGTGATTAATGTATTGACCGCAAATCTAACATGCCAAAGGCATGTCCCTACAATTGTTGTTGGCAATCCTCTTGATTAATAATTGTGTTTCATCAGGACGCACCAGAGGGCGTCCTAACAATAAAGTAAAATATAGTGAGTATGACAGACAATGACCTTAAGGCGCTGTTAGATGCAGAAGCTAAGCGAATAAACCATCCTGATTTTATCGCTGAAGACCCGGTGCAATTCCCACGACGGTTTTCAGAGAAACGAGATATTGAGATTGCAGCCTTGCTGAGTTCGACGATAGCGTGGGGCAAGCGGTCGATGATTTGCCGCGACGCAGACCGGATGCTGTCGCTGATGGATAATCAGCCTTACCGCTATGTGATGGACGAGGGTTATGAGGATTTGCCCGATTGTAATATCCACCGCACTTTTTTTGCCAAGAACATGCGTCACTATCTTCGTGGGCTTCATTCGATTTACAGTCGCTACGACAGCCTCGAAGATTTTGCAGCCGATAAACTCAAGGGGATTGACGACCACGCAGCGTGGTATCTCGCCGAAGCCATAAACGGTGAACTTGCTGCTGCCAATGGTGGAGTGGGTGACTGCCGCTGCCTGCCCTTGGGTATTGACAAATCGGCATTGAAGCGCTTTAATATGGCTTTGCGATGGCTTGTCAGAGACGATGGCATCGTCGATATGGGAATATGGTCGGCCATAAAACCAAGTCAGTTATACATACCGCTTGACGTCCACGTCGGCAATATTTCGCGTCAGTTAGGACTGCTGCAGCGCAAAGCAAACGATAAGGCGGCGGTCGACGAACTAACGGCTCGTCTGCGCAAATTTAATCCTGACGACCCGACGTTGTATGATTTCGCACTCTTCGGCATTGGTGTGACAGGCAGGGGCGGAGAGCTTGTGGTTAATAAAAATTGATTATCTTTGCTGACGAAAATATTGTAAACGTCTTCGCTTATGTCATCACGTCCTTTTACCTTTGACCGAGTAGTGCGCATGTTTCTCACTGTAGTAGCAGTGATAGGCGCAATCTGGCTTATTGATACACTCGAATATGTATTGTTGCCGTTCTGCCTCGCGTGTCTTATTGCATACTTGCTGAATCCTATTGTGGAGTTTAATCAGCATATCAATCATCTTAAAGGTAGGACGATAGCAACTATCCTGACTCTGATTGAGGTGACATTTGTCTTAGGTCTGGTTCTGTATTTCTGTGTTCCGTCCATTTTGAGAGAGTTGGACCAGATGAAAGAGTTGATTAAAGATTATTCTCCCGAAGGAGTCGCCGTGCCATATCTTCCGTCACAGGTGAGCGAATATGTCGGACGTTTCCTTTCGTCGGAGAATATAAGAAATATGCTTGACAGCGACAACATCGAGACGATACTTGACAAAAGCACGACATTCCTTTCAGCTTCGCTTGACTTTTTGATGCGAGTAATTGAATGGTTGCTGACGTTTGTCTATGTCATCTTTATCCTTATAGATTATGATCCATTGATGAAAGGTTTCCGTCAGCTCGTGCCGCCAAAGTACCGTAAAGTTGCCTACAAGATAGAAGACGATATCAAGACTAACATGAACCATTATTTCCGCGGTCAAGCGATTATAGCGCTATGCGCGGCAGTCTTTTATTGCATAGGTTTTTCGATTGTCGGTATACCGCTGTCAATAGTTCTCGGCATTTTGGTCGGAGTCCTGTATATGATACCTTATTTCCAATATATCACACTGATACCGGTGGCAATCGTGTGTCTGATTTATTCGATGGGCGGACAGGCCGAGTTTTGGTCAACGTTTGGTCAGTGTCTGATTGTGTATGCCGTGAGCCAAAGTGTGTGTGATTATATCCTTACACCTAAAATCATGGGTAAGGCAATGGGACTGAATCCGGCAATCATACTTTTTTCTCTATCGGTGTGGGGCACGTTGCTCGGACTTATCGGCATGATAATCGCATTGCCGCTAACAACGTTGCTACTCGCATATTATCAGGAGTATGTCATTGACCGCCAAGTGAAAAATGAAGTGAAAAATGAAGAGTGAAAAATGAAGAATTAAGAATTAAGAATTAAGAATTAAGAATTAAGAATTAAGAATTAAGAATAAATCTATACTACTAATATTTAAATTTAGCTATCATGAAACTTTATTCCTGGCCATTATGGATGGCGCTAATCGTTGCAATTACATCGTGTGGCGAAAGCAAGTCAAAAGGTAACGGCGTGTGTGAAAAAAACGCTGACTTCCCTAAGGTGGTGAGTGTACCTGATTCGGCTGTAGAACTCGATGCAATAATCCGTATTGACGAATGGAATGTTGGCGATTCGGCTCTCGTTTGTCTCAGTCAGCATACTGATAAATTATTTTACAGATTTGATCTCGATAATTTTCAGACAATAGATTCTTTTGGAGTAGAAGGTCAGGGACCCGGTGAGTTCCTTTCACCAAAGCTCGTGAAGTCGGCTCATAAGAGGACTATTTTGGCAGATAGTCAGAATAGAAATTTTATCGAGATTAAAGGCAATGAAAAGACGGAGATTAAGTGTCCTGATGTGTGGATGCTTTTCAATCAACTGTGCGATGTCAATTATCCGATAGTCTGTATGTATGAATTGGGCCGAGATAGTGAAATGAATGAAGTTTTTAAATGGAATACAATGGATGTCACGACAGGCGAGAAAATTGACTCCATCTATTTTAATCGGTATGACAAGGCTTTTCCCGATATGAGGATGTATTTGAGTACTTCGACAAATGGCAAATATATTGTTTTTATTACCATTCCCAAGGATGAATTTCAGATTGCCGAAGTTAGCCCTGAGGGGAAAATCATAGAAAGAACTATCTATAAAGGCTCTAAAGAAACGTCAAATGAGCGTCCGTATTATGTTGACGTTGTGTGCGGAAAAGATTATATCTATCTTTTGTCAGCCAAGAACGCACAATTTAGCAAGGACGATATTAGCGGCAACAGCGAGGTTGAGATATATGACTATGACGGCAACCCCGTTGCATTGTTGCAACTGGATGTTATATCAATAAAAATGATGCTTGATGAGGACCGAGGCCGTCTGCTGCTGACGTCTCCATTAGACGAAGACATTCATATCGTTCAGTTGCCGGAGCTATAGACATAAGCGCCTAAGTCAGGCTGCTGTCCGCGCTGCAATCCGTAACCGTCAGTTGAGGCTTCGGGCGCGGTAAGCGCAGGGTCGGCAGCCCCGATGGCAGGCGAGTCGTCTTTAAGGCGGTAGTCGAAGATGTATTCGTTGCGGACGGTGTAATATAAGGGGTCCTTATTCCACACGCATGATATGAAGTTGTCATCGTCGCTGCCGTCGCTTTTGAGCAGACAGTTGCGAATCATTATATCAGGGCCGGAGAGGTGGCGGTGCGACAGCGATGGACCGAGTCCGTAGATTATAGAGTGGGAAATAGCGG
>CAMWQZ010000233.1 GCA_947176515.1 uncultured Bacteroidales bacterium
TTTTTAGACATCTTCATCTCTCATTACTATATTGCGTCTTGTATCGTGGGCTCGGTCATGTGTATAAGAGTCAGCTTTATATGGGTGCAGGGCGCTCCAGCCTCGACGACAGTTTCGCCGGGCAAATATTTTAAGAAATGAAACTTGGCCATTCCGACTGTTTCGGCCATGCGTTCACGAGTTGCGCCGCGAAACAATGGCAGTTCCATCAATACTTCAAACATGCTGTTCATAATCAATTGTCTTTTTAATCTATATTAACAAGGCTTATATTTACAACAAGGCGAACGGCTTAAAGTTTATTGTTTGGCCTCGCGTCGTGTTTTAAAATATATTTGAGCAGAGTTGATAGTATTTTGCCATAAGATGTATGACGCCGGCCCTACCGAAGAAATCGGACTAAGGAAATTAAGCGACATCCAAATAGCAAGCACCGTATTTTTTTGCGCCAGCCCTTGAGCCCCAGCAACCGGGTCGCCAAAACACCGGCCAATTTTACGACCGATAATAAATTGAATTATACAGACTATAAGAGCTGCCGATGCTATGGCAATCATCGTCGGGACTGCGCCTGATGGTTCACGCATAACAAAACTTACCGACTTACCGACAACGATTATCAGCGAAATCGCCCATATATAAAACGATAGAGACTGATGTGTGGCAATAGCGTGATGAGCCTTAGGTGCAACAGCCTTAAGAATAAAAGCCGTCAACAATGGCAATATAATCAGCGGACCGACTTTCGCGCAGATTGTCGCAAAACCCTGGACAAATGTAACAGAGCCTCCCAATGACTCACCTCCCATATATTCAAACAGAGCCGGGGCCGTCAATGCAACTGCAACATTGCTGATTATCGAATACATCGCCACCCTCGTCACCGAACCGCCAAGCATGCCCGTAATCACGGGTGCAGCAGTAGCTGTGGGACAGAACACACAGATAAACGCACCCTCAGCCAAAGCTGACGATATAGGCAATAACGCAAAATACACACCGATGCCACCAATCATCTGTACTGCTAACAAAATCCACGATAATTTGCCGAAGCGTAGTTCGCGAGGATTCACTTTGCAAAAGGTGATTAGCAACATGATGAATATCAGATAGGGCGCAAGAAATTGGACCGACTCTATCGCCGAATGGAAAATCATGCCAATAACCATAGCAATAGGTAGCATCCAGGGCTTAATCAATTGACGGAAATGAGCTATATTCATACCATATATACCGAAATCAGGCACAAAGGTAGTTATTTTTTTAAGAATTGACATATGCTTTGGTGCTTTTGGCGCGCTGCCGTGCCAACGCTCTACGCTGCTGGCGAGTGAGAGGCTGAAACGCTTCACGTGGGGTGTCAGTTACCGATTGTGAAGAATCAAATTCGGGATTATTATCTAACTTACAATTGCCTGACTTCTTGATTGATTCTTCGCTTGGTTGCAGACCAAACTCCGTAGCCGCGAGTGCTATCAACGCATTAGTCGACGATTTGGTCGTCTCATCAGCCAATACAAGAAGAGATAATTTGCACTTAACCTGAAGAGCGACAAGACGTTTCATTATATATGACTGTGAGGCATTACGACCGAACGAAAGGGCCGCGATACGGCTGACAGAATCTATTACAAAAGTTCGTATTGAAGTCGTGCGCACTGCGTGTTCGATAGCTTGAAACACTAAATCAGCATAATCGGTTTTATCGTCAATCGACTCAAACTCAGGCGTGAAAATATAAAGATTATCAGAGTTGGTATTATAATTGGCAAGATTTTGTTCTGCGTTAATATAAAGCACATCCCGGCCTTTACTCGCTATCTCGTCAGCGATGGGTAAAGCAAACGATGTTTTGTTGACTGCTCGCGGCGAATGTACCAGCGCAGTCGTGCCCTCTTTCCAAATATCCTTAAACAGGTAGACAGATGTTTTAATGTCGCTAAAAAAGCGTTTTGATGGAACAAAATTGTAAGTCATAATGGTAATGAAAAATTAAAAATTAAGAGTTAAAAATTAAGATTAAAGTACTCGAGAACTCAGTCGCAAAATTAGCTCATGGGATTACGCAAAAACCCACAAAATTGTACGAGTCTACATTTTAACATTTATATACCCGTAGTTATATATGACATAATCAACTAATTAAACCTAATTATTTAACACATATAAAAATGGCACTTTAACTAAAATATTTGTCGTAACTTTGTGAAATAAAAGATAAGTTATATGATAGACTATATAAAAGGCAAACTTGTAGGGCTTAACCCTGCTGAGGCTGTAATCGAAACCGCCGGAGGCGTAGGCTATTCGCTTCAGATAAGCCTCGCGACTTTTTCCAAAATAGAGGGCAAAAGCGAAGTAAAACTCCTTGTGCATGAAACAATAAGAGAAGATGCGTGGACCCTCTACGGCTTTGTCGACGAAAGTGAGCGCGAAGTGTTCAGACTGCTAATCGGAGTGTCAGGCGTTGGAGCCTCGACAGCACGAATGATACTATCGGCTCTATCAGCAGACGAACTATCGACAGTCATCGCCACTTCAGACCTCAAAAGACTAAAAAGCGTCAAAGGAGTAGGCGCAAAAACAGCCGAACGCATAATAGTTGACCTGCGCGATAAAATAAAAGCACCCGACACTACGTTAATTATACAATCGCCGGCAACGTCAGAGGCATTTGACGAAGCGCTCGCAGCGCTCACCATGCTCGGGTTTGCAGCGGCTCAAAGCCGCAAGGTGCTGAAAAAACTTTTCGACGCCGACCCAACGCTCAAAGTGGAGACTGCTATCCGTAAAGCTTTGCCACTGATGTAAATACCGACGACCACGAGCCGACAATTAATGACCACAAGGCCGGCTAAGGTCAACAATGGAAAAAGGAACAACAAAAAAACGACATAGACTAAAACTGAGCTCGCTGTTGCCTGTCGCTACAGCAGCTTTTGTCGCATTTGTACCGTTTCTTGCTCCCGGCCAGCAACAGCGCGACGGCAAAATGTCGCCTCCAGCACCAGCGTCTTACGCGCCAGCCAATAAATTTGTTGCCGAAGCCGACTCTATTATCCTGCCGCTCGGAGCGTCGCAGACCGTGCCCGAAAACTATGACCAACTCATGGCCGACGAACTCGGCTATGACCTCTCGACGCCTTCCAACATCGTAACCACAGCCGAATATGACGCCGAGACAGGCTGTTACGTTATACGCACGCGCGTGGGCGATTATGAAATTGCCACGCCCTTTATGCTCACTCCGGCTCAATATCAGAACTGGCAGTTCCGCCGCTCGATGCAGAAATACTATCAAGAGCGCAACATGGCTCAAGTTATTGAGAAAGAAAAAGAGCCGTTCAACATTCTTGATATGAACTTTGCGCTCGGTCCGCTTGAAAAGATTTTCGGGCCCGGCGGCGTCCAGCTCAAAACACAAGGCTCAGTGCAAGTGGCGATGGGCATCAAGAGCAATAAGACCGACAATCCTGCCCTGCCTATATCCTCGCGCCGCAAGACGTATTTTGATTTCGACCAAAAGGTCCAGGCGACTATCAATGCATCGGTGGGTGACCGCATGAAATTTAACATGACCTATAACAC
>CAMWQZ010000234.1 GCA_947176515.1 uncultured Bacteroidales bacterium
ATTGCGGCATTTCTACATCGAGCTGCCAATAGGCATAGATTTTGTAATCTCTGCCGTCCTACTCGCAGGCATTTGCTATGCAATCCATCGCCTCGTCGAAGTGCCGGTGACGAAATTTTTAGACAACCGTGTGCTCAGACGCGGTTAGCATTTAGCAGCGATTTTACGCGTATCCATTTCAGCACCCACCATGCGCACAGGAAATAAACTCCCGTGAGAATCCACATTGCCTTGTAAGGTATCATCTGTTCGGCGAGCGTTCCGGCGTTGCTATTGATGCGTATAAAGCCCTCGACGCCCCAAGTGCAAGGCACGAGATTTCCAAACCAAGTCCAGAATTGATTCATCGCATAACGCGGCCATGTCAGACCCGACGTAAAGAGGAATATCACCGATGTAAACACAATTATCAAGAAGGCAGACTCCCTCTCTTTCATCACCAGCGTCAAAGCCTGGCCGAGGAAAGCCGTTGCGAACAGCATCGGCAAGATAAATGGTAGATATTGTGTCGGACTGCCATAATGAGGCAATCGGAACATTTCAGGGATACAAGTCGTGACATAAATCGTCAGCGGCAAGTAAAGCACAACGTAACACAATGTCTTGCCCCATACTGAGGCAGACGCCGATGCGCTGTCAATCATCTTGGGGTCGATGCCGCCGTTACGCGCGCGACGTTCGCGCGACGTTCCGCCTATCAGCGTTATGCCGAGGAGCATACTCTGCTGGAGAATCAAAATCACGATACCCGGCATCACAAACGATGCAAATCCTTGCTCGGGGTCTCCAAGGAAAGTATTCTGGCTCGCAACTGGCATTTTTGCCATGCCCGAACTTTCAAGACCCGTGACATTTACACGCTCAAGCGTTATGTCGGCCGTCTGTTTGAGCTGCAAATCAGTCATGGCTGCCAGAAGAGCCCTGTAACGCAGCAACAGACTCATATCAGCATAAAATTCTATGGTAGCCTGCTGGCCCGTAGCAATTTTAGATTCATAGTCCGACGGTATGCGAATGATGGCAAACACATCGCCAGCATTCATCCATTCTCGTGCCTCATTAAGGTTGGAGGCATAACCTGCCACCTTGATTGCCGGTGCAGCGCTGGCGTCTCTGACGAGCTGACGCGACTGGGGCGTGCGGCTATTGTCGACAATGGCTACTGGCACTTGCTCGACAACCTCGGTATTGTATATCAATGTATAGGCAATTGGATATAGCAATGGCAACGCAAGAAAGAATATTAGCGCGCCCATGTCGTGGCCGACAACCTTCCACTCATTGCAAAACACCTGAGTGAGATCGCCGAACCATGTGCCTATGCTGTGAAATATCTTTTTCATGACCAATATAAACGTTTTATGGGACATAGACCGGAGTGAGGCACGCCTTTTTCAGCCGCTTGACGAGCAGTGAGCAAATAAACGGGAACACAATCAGAGCCACAAAATACCATCGAGAATAATATAGCGGCACGCCGTTGAGCGCCGCATTTATATATATAAGGAAATAATATCTAACAGGCATCAGCCAGCTGAACACCCCTATCGCTCCATACATGCTCTGAACCGGGAACGAGAAGCCGACAAACGAGAATGACAGCACGCCAAACAGAGCCGAAAGCGTCATTGCAAGTCGTGGATTTGGCACTATCGAAGCAAACAGCACACCAACAGCCTGGCATGCAGCTATGAAAAGTAGCGTAGCCGCAAACATAGCCCACATACTGCCGTTCATCGGGAAATGAAGGTAGTAATACAGAAGTGACAACATAAACATCGCGCTAACCGTCCAAACTACGAATTGTGGGATAAGCTTACCGGCAAGCGCCACCATTATGCGGTCATGAGCCGTCCTAAGCCACTGTGCAGAAGTGCCATATTTTATCTCTGTCGTAATAGAGAACGTTGTCACCAGCATTATCATCAGCGCAAACACTCCTGCCAGGAACGATGGCGTCAGATAATAAGAGTAATTTGTCCATGGATTGCCAATCTGATGAGAATCAATGTTTAATGGCTGAATAAGTGACCCCACCATCTCAGGGTCGATGCCGACACTGACAAGCGTCGTGCGCACAAGCGACCCTGTAGTGCCCACAGCCACAGTCTTGAAACCTTTGTAAGCCAATGTGCCGGGTACGAAATATGTCAGGTTGGTGTAGTACTCGAGCGTCGGCGTCCTGCCGGCGAGCGCATCGCTTTGGAAATTAGCCGGTATTACAAAAAATCCGAATATTTCGCCCTTGCGCGTCGCTTCGAGCGCCGCATCATAACTCTCAAGTTTCTGGGTGATGTCAATCAGTTCGGTTGAATTGATTGAGCGAGTTATCGAGCGCGACATTGGCGAATGGTCGAGATCGACAATCGCCGCCGGAGTCTTTAGCGGAAGACCAGAGCTCATAAGGCTCACGAAAAACAATGACATGAACACCGGCACTATAACCATCGAAAAAAGATAAATCTTTCTCGACCCGAATCTGCCGATTTCACGACGCATTGTTGCGTTAAGACCTGTTGACATCACTGTTAGTTATAAATTCTA
Organism: uncultured Bacteroidales bacterium; assembly: GCA_947176515.1. Lineage (GTDB taxonomy): Bacteria > Bacteroidota > Bacteroidia > Bacteroidales > Muribaculaceae > CAG-873. The sequence goes on from CAMWQZ010000234.1 coordinate 2,545, forward strand.
CAATCAGATTTCCCTATTACTTATATATAATCGACATACCGGGACGCAGTCCGTCGACATGCTCAGTCGGGCGAGCCTTGATTTCAAATGTACGGCTATCCCAGCTTCCGGCAGCCTTAGTCGAGTGCCATGTCGCATAAGAGCCCATATCGCGGATATAATAGATTTCAGCCTCGATTTCCTTCTCGCCGAGCGCAGGAATCATCACTGTGATTTTTTTACCCATCGGCAGGTCTTTGAGAAGCTCTTCGCGCACATTGAATGTTATCCAGCGTTTATCAGTGCGGAGCAGCGACATGATAGGAGCACCCATCATCACGAGTTCGCCCTCTTGGGGATAAATCTGGTCAATTGTCCCGTCAAACGGAGCTGTCAGATAGCTGTCTTCAAGCACAGCCTCGACTTGGGCAACATTGCCGCCGGCAGCCGAAACCATCGCAGCCGTCGACTCTTTATCCTCTTTCTGAGCGCCGGCCTTGGCAAGCGAATACTGGCTTTCGGCAGCGCCTTTCGCTGCAACAGCGGCGTCATATGCAGCCTTAGCCTCGTCGCGTTTCTGCTCAGAGATTACGCCCTGATTATAAAGGTTCTCCATGCGGTTGTAAGTCTTTTCGGTGATAGTCACCGCTGCTGCCGCCTGCTGCACGAGGTCGTAGGCCGCTTTGACAATCTGTTTGCGAGTGCCGGCGTCGACTTTACGGTTCTGAGCCTGAGCCACTTCTTTCATAGCTTCAGCCTGAGTCAGTTGAGCATCAACAATCGACGAATGGATGTGGACGAGCGTATCACCGGCGTGAACCGTGTCACCCTCCTCAACAAAAAATTCCATCACTCTGCCGGGCATCTTGCCAGAAATGCGCACTGTCGTGCCCTCGACCTGACCTTCGATTATGTCAGCCGGCTTATTCATAAACACGAAACCGATGACGGCGATTACGGCAACGCACGCCACAACTATAGCCATTGTTATCAACAATGAACGCTCGGTTTTCTTCTCTCTTGATGTATCGGTAGTTGCCATTTCCTTATGGTATTATATAATT
>CAMWQZ010000235.1 GCA_947176515.1 uncultured Bacteroidales bacterium
TCAAACTTAACGATGTATCAAAAATCTATCGTACCAAAACTATTGAGACCCAGGCTCTTTTACTTAACGTTGAGTCAACAGCCCTCTGAATCCCCATTGTATAATGCGGCAGAAGATAACGACGAAAGCCGCAAAAACAATTTTGAAAGCATTATCAGAAAACTAAAGACAGTCGATGAGATTGAATCTGTATCTCATGCACCATTTAAATTAAATTATGTTGCGATAATTGAACACTATGAGTGCGACAAACCCGAAATAGATTCATTAAAAAAGAGCATACTTAGTTTTTGGTTTGATATGAATACAAATGCTTTAAGCACGATTGGTGCTGAAGCAGCAGAAGGTTGCCCCACAATTGAAGAACTCGAAAATATCCAATTCGGCGATTACGATATAATTTTACCTGAAAGTGTCGACCGTTTTTATTTCCCTGACCATCGCGGAGTTAATGAGAAATACCTAATACATAGATACTCGGGATATACAGAAAAATATAAAGTGGTTGGAGTAATCAAGGATTTACGCTTACAAAAAAATAATCGTAACACGGCAATAGTGTATCATCATGACACTCGTCCTCGGTTGGAATCTCCGACTCTTATAATCAGACTAAAAAAAGATATTGACACCGAAGAGTTTATCAACGATAATACCGAAATGCTCCGCGAACTTGTTGCCACTGGTAACTACTATGTCTGGGACATAAGCTCTGTGGCCGAGACAAATCATCAGGCCGAGGTTAGATCAGGCATTGCAGCTAACCGAAACCTGCGTATAGCGCTCGCCGCCCTATTCCTTATTAATTTGATGTTAGGCGTAATCGGCACAGTATGGCTTCAGACTCGCCGACGCATATCAGAGATTGGTATATACCGAACGTTTGGAGCATTAAAAATCAATGTTCGCACAATGCTCGTAGGCGAAAATATTATATTGTCGACTGTCGCCATTATCATCGGACTATTGCTATACTTCCAATATGCACTGAAAGAAGGTCTCTTTGATTCAGTCAAATATCAGGAACAGTATATTCAAAATTACTCTTGGGTTGCCGATTTTGCGCCACACTTTGCCATCGTATCTGCAATAGTCGCAGCAATCATCCTCCTATGTGTTGCAATCGGCACTTATATACCGGCTCATAAAGCAAGCGACATCGAGCCTGTCGATGCTCTTAGAGATGAATAATCAATTATAGAAATAATATTAACAATAAAAAATTTATAATTATGTCAGCTATTATCAAACTTAACGATGTATCAAAAATCTATCGTACCAAAACTATTGAGACCCAGGCCCTCGATAAGGTGAATCTTGACGTTGAAGCAGGCGAATTTGTCAGCATCATGGGCCCTTCGGGATGCGGCAAATCTACGCTGCTCAACATCATCGGTCTGCTCGACGTGCCGACAACCGGCACAGTTGAACTTTGCGGCAAACCGACTGCCGGGCTTAAGGACAAGGCTCTCGCCCATCTGCGCAACGAGACACTCGGCTTCGTGTTCCAGAGCTTCCATCTTATCCCCACTCTGTTGGTCATCGACAACGTGACAGTGCCTCTCATCTATCGCAAAGGTGCAAAGAATATCCGCCGCCAGGCTCTCGACGCCCTCGAAAAAGTCGGTCTGGGTCACCGCGTCAACCACATGCCGTCGCAACTTTCAGGCGGCCAGGCCCAGCGCGTAGCCATCGCACGTGCGATTATCGGAAATCCCTCGATTATTCTCGCCGACGAACCTTGCGGCAACCTTGACTCAAAGATGAGCGCTGAAATCATGGACTTGCTTCACTCGCTCAACCGCGAAGACGGCCGCACAATCGTAATGGTAACGCACAACGAGGACCAGGCTCGCGCCACAGACCGAATCATCCACTTCTTCGACGGCCGCAGAGTTGAATAAACCGTTAACCCTCTAATATTTGGCAATCCTAAAAACATGATAATTACTCATCTCAAACAAGCGTGGCAGTTGCTTAAGCAGAATAAGCTGTTCTCGACGATTTATATCGTCGGGACAGCGCTGGCAATTGCCTCGACCACAATTTTCGCCATAATATATTATGTCAGATTAGCGCCTGTTTACCCCGACTATCAAAAAAATCGTATTCTGACTTTTAGCACAATATTATATGAAGCTCCAGGCTACAGCTATCCCCGATATGCCCCTGGCGTTTCATACAAGGCAATGACAGAGTGTTTCAACAATCTCAAAAGTGCCGAGCTCGCATCAGCATATATTGTAGATTGGAACCTTTCACCGGTTTTCGCGCCTGGGAGCAAGACCTCATTTGATATTGTCAAGCGTCTGGCAGACCCGGCTTATTTCAATATAATCAACTATGAATTTCTTTCTGGCAGACCGTTCACCCAGGAAGAATTTGATGCCGGCAGCCATAAAGCAGTAATCAGTGACCGTGTGGCAAATAAACTTGGATTCACACCCGACCAGGCAATCGGTCAGAGCGTCAACATCGGCTTTGTCGATTTCGAGATATGCGGCGTCTATCGCGAAGGGAGCGCAATCAGTAATCTATCTTATGCTCAAGCTATTGCCCCTTATACGATAAATTCATATTATAATTTCGGTTATCCGGGCTGCGCTGTTGCCGGTAATCTTAGCGTGTTGATGCTCAGCGATGATGAGGAAGCCGTGCGCGCTGAAATTGACGAATATTTCCGAAAATACTCATCGACAGAATTAGAAGGCAAAAAAATCGAAAGCTTCAATCAGCCTCGCTCGGCACTGAAAGCCGCTTTCACGCTCAACGCTGAGTTTGAACCTGACATGATAGAGGTTGTAAAGAAAAACTTTCTTATACTCCTGACTCTGCTAATAGTGCCGGCGCTCAACCTCAGCGGCATGATTGCGAGCCGCATGGATTCGCGTATGGGTGAGCTCGGCGTCCGCAAATCGTTCGGAGCCACGCGTGGCGCGCTGCTCAGTCAGGTGCTTTGGGAAAATCTGTGGCTGACGGTTATCGGAGGTGTGGTAGGCCTCGCACTGACCTGGCTTCTACTCTCAACCAATATGGTCTCGACATTTACAGCCATACTGGCGACCGCTAACTATCTCAATGACCCGTCGGTGACTATAAGATTTACAGCCGATATGCTTTTTGCGCCGGCAATATTTGGCTTTACGTTCCTGTTTTGCGTAATGCTCAATATCTTATCAGCACTCATCCCGGCTTACAGCTCTCTTCGCCGTCCTATAGTAACATCGTTAAAATAAGCTCGCTATGTTTAAATTAATAATCTCAAACCTTTGGCGCCGACGCCGCCAGAACATGTGGCTATTTATCGAACTGATTATAGTCACCATCCTGACATGGGCGATAGCTGACCCGACAGTTGTTGAGTTATATGATATCAATGCCGAGCAGGGTTATGACACGGGCCGATTAGTCTATATCGAGATGAATAGTGTGCCTTTTGAATCGACGATGTTTGATCAGGATGCGCACTCTATCTCACGGATGCGACAAGAACGTGAAGATATAATCACGCGCCTCAAAAATTTGCCTGAGGTCGAAAACGCAACCATCGTAAATACAATATTGGGGGGCGATAGATTTAACTC
>CAMWQZ010000236.1 GCA_947176515.1 uncultured Bacteroidales bacterium
GTGTGCCTTCGATTGCATTAAAACTAACGGTTGTGTTTATGGGGCAGAAGTCAAATTTTTCACCAAGAGGTATATATCCCTGGACAAAAGCGCTGAACACTTTAACGGCAATATCAAATAACTTAGAAGAACCAAAACGATCAATCATTTCACCAACCTTACCCTCATGACCCGACAATGGTGTCAAACGAGCAGCCTCCCAGTATTCATCCGAGCGGTGGTCAACGCTGTCGTTGACAAATTCATTGCATAGCCCATCGAAAACTGATATGTCAGCCGGAGGGTCGAAAGAGTGTGAAGCGTAAGATGTGTTTCGACGGACGTAGAGCGACGGCATGCCCGGTAGAGGGGCAAGTTCGAGAGTCAAATCGTCGCGAGTCTTTAGACGGGTGCCATCAGGCGCATTTTCGTAAGTCTGGGTAAGATAGAAATTTTCGACAAAGTTAAGATTGATTTCTCGAGGCACACTCATTTCAATCTTACGGACCGTCATAGCTGAATCGTTGAGGGCAACGTAAAGGTGACCTGTGAAGCCAAACGATGTGCGCACAATAGGATAAAATGATAGCACCGCACATGAGTCATTGCCAACGGCAACTGTATCGGTCAGATAAAAATGGTAGAAATCAGGCGCAAGCGGAGACAAGGGACTGACAAAACGATTTTGCAGTAATGTGATATCCTTGTCATATATGTCAACCTCTCGTAACACTTCCTCGAGATAGACCTGAGTGTTGTCAGAGCTGCTTACTTCGTCGATACCAGTGGTTGTGAAACCTGTGATGGTAGTTCGATGTGCTTCGGGCTTACGACGGAAGTTTATAGTTGAAGTTTTCTCTTTAACCGATACATTTAATATAGGCTTGCCTGACACTTCGGAAGTATCAATATATTCTTTCAAAAATGGATAGCGACGCAATAAAAAGTTATCAGCGTTAGGGTCAAAATCGTTTAGAGCAAGGGTGATACGTTCATATTTATCATAGTTGAAGTAATCATGACGCTCGGGGTCACCAATATCTGCACTTTTACGCAGACGTTTAACAAAATCGACGGCCGGGTTATTTTTTTTGCTATACTTTGACTTCTTCACTACCAATTCGTCGAGCTGAGTAGTGGAGGCAGGGAGATATGCTACAATAAGATTATGAGAATTGCGGCTAACCGGCAGCTCTATAGTACGGTACCCAACTGAGGAAACCCTTAGAAGAGTGTCACCGACAATCATTGGCAAGCCAAACATACCGCGGTCATCGGTAACAACCGCACGGGCGCTGGGTAATGCCATCACAGAAGCCTTAGGCATAGGCTCAAGCGTGAGTGAATCGCGGACAATCCCTTTTAAAAAGAAACCATCTGCATTGGCGCGAGCATCTGGTAGCTGAGCGCTCACTGCGAAAAAAATCGCAGAGAGGGCAAGCAGTATTGTGATGCGGCGCAAAAGCATAATTTAAAAATAAGTATCTTTGTAAAAAATTAAAACAACTAAAATGCTCGTCAGGTTGGCGGCAAATAAAAGATTATAAAAATGGCAAAGGAAATCGAACGTAAATTTCTCGTCAAAAGCACATCTTATAAGGATATGTCGATATCAGAGCGATGCATCGTGCAGGCGTATCTTAATCGTGATCCTAAAGCGACTGTCAGAGTCAGAATCATTGATGCTAAGGCATTTCTAACTGTTAAAGGGAAAAACGCCGGTGCGATGCGCGATGAATGGGAATACCCTATTCCCGTCTCTGACGCACGAGAAATGATAGCTCGTTGCGCGTCAGGACGTGTAATAGAGAAAAAACGTTTCATTGTTCCTTTTGAGGGTTACGACTGGGAAGTTGATGAGTTTGGAGGGGAGTTGAGAGGTCTCACAGTAGCCGAAATCGAACTGCCAACTGAGGACGCGAATTTCTCTTTACCTCCATTTGCCGGAGAAGAAGTGACGGGTGACACTCGCTATTATAATTCTTCACTCTGAACTACGGGTTTGTCGCGGCGAACAAGAGCCACGACATTCTCTACATGCTGAGTGTGGGGGAACATGTCGACCGGCTGGACAGCCTCGACTGCATACTTACAATCAAGCAACGCAAGGTCGCGAGCTTGAGTGGCAGGATTACAGCTGACATATACTATACGCGGAGGCTCGGCACGAAGAATTACATCGACAACATCGTTATGCATTCCGGCTCTCGGAGGATCGACAATCATCACGTCAGGACGCCCGTGCTCTGCGATAAATTCATCAGTAAGGACATCTTTCATATCGCCGGCATAAAACTCAACATTAGTTATGCCGTTGTTTTCTGAGTTTAGTTTCGCATCAGCAATGGCGTCTTCGACATACTCAATGCCGACAACATGACGGGCATCACGGCTCACGAACTGAGCGATTGTACCTGTGCCCGTGTAAAGGTCGTAAACAAGTTCCTTGCCTGAAAGACGAGCAAAGTCACGAGCAACTTTGTAAAGTTCGTAAGCCTGCCTTGAATTTGTCTGATAAAATGATTTCGGTCCGACGCGGAAACGCAAGCCTTCCATTTCTTCGACGATATGGTCTTTACCTTTCCAAAGCTTAATATCTTGGTCGGCGAGGCTATCGTTAACTTTTGTATTAACAGTATACATCAGAGATGTAATCTCCGGGAACTGTTCAGCCAGAGCATCAAGCAACGCTTTAATAGCCTCTCGGTTATCCTCGCCAAAAGCCATTACGACCATTACTTCGCCTGTTGAAGCAATGCGTATCATCAATGTGCGCAGCAAACCCTGCTGACCACGAAGATCATAGAAAGTATAACCGTGAGACTTACCAAAATCTTTGATAAAAAGACGCAAACGGTTGCCAAGGTCATCTTGAAGGTGACAAGCCTTGATGTCAAGCACTTTGTCAAACGCTCCGGGGATATGGAATCCTGCTGCATCACGGTCAGGGAATTCTTCACCACTCGCAAGCTGTTCAAAGGTATGCCAGCAGCGGTTTGAGAATGTATATTCCATCTTGTTACGATAGTTCCAAATATTTTCAGAACCTTTAATCGGAGAAATTTCAGGTAAGTCGACTTTTGCAATACGCTGCAGAGCGTCGGTCACCTGCTGCTGTTTGCACTTTAGCTGAAACTCGTAAGGCAGATGCTGCCAACGGCAACCGCCGCACACACCGAAGTGTTCACACTTAGGTTTTACGCGAATTTCGCCCGGAGTTACAAGCCTGAGGATTGAACCCTCGGCATAAGATTTTTTCTTTTTGGTCAGTTTAATGTCTGCCACATCGCCAGGTGCGCCGAATGGTATAAATACAACCATATCGTTAACGCGAGCAAGCGCATTGCCCTCTGCAGCGACATCTGTTATATTCACGGCCTCCAAAACAGGAAGCTCTTTACGTTTTCTTGCCATATTAATGAATTATATTTGTGCAAATTTACTACTTTTGTAGCAAATATAGCGAACAGTTATTAAATCATGAACGAAATTATCGAAAAGAGCTATTTTTCGGAGAAAGTGGTTAAGCTCGTAGTCAAGGAGCCAGACATAGCCAAAGCTCGTAAACCCGGACACTTTGTAAT
>CAMWQZ010000237.1 GCA_947176515.1 uncultured Bacteroidales bacterium
ATTGGGATCTATACTCTAAAGAGTAGCAAAGATAGATTTATGTGACAAACACCGTCTCATTTTAACATTTATTAAATAAGACAAAATCTTTTTTTTTCAATCAAATCAACAAACATCAAATCAAAGTATTGCAATACAACTTTTTTTGTTAATTTTGTGTCTGACTATTTTACCGTAGTCGACCAATTGAGTTAAATATTTAAAAGTCATACATATACATTAAAGCTAACATGTTAAAACGCTTTTTTGTCTCAATGCTCGGAACTATTGCCGGCGTTTGGGTTACCATTTTTATAATTCTCTTCGGAGGGATAGTCATCGCTGGAGCCGTGATTGGGGCCAGTTCTGAATCCGTTAAAATTAAAGACAAATCTGTCCTTTATCTCAAACTCGAGGGTGATATCGTCGAGCGCCTGCAAGAACAAAGTTTCATGGACTTTGTCAATGATTATGATAGCAAGGGGCAGACTCTCGACCAGATGCTCAACGCCGTACGCATGGCAGCTACTGACAAAAAAATACGTGGTATATATATCGATGCTGCCGGCTCTACAATGGACGTAGCTTCGCGCCAGGAACTTGTCGAAGCGCTCAAAGATTTTAAAGAATCAGGCAAATGGATTTATGCTTATGGCGACAACTTCGAACAGGGCGACTATCTCATTGCATCGGTTGCTGACAAGATTTTCCTTAACCCAGTAGGTTATGTCGACATTAGAGGCATCGCCATGCAGACACCTTTCTTCACCGGGCTTCTCGACAAACTCGGCATTAAGGTTCAGATTGTCAAGGTCGGCACATACAAAAGCGCCGTTGAGCCATTTATCCTTACTTCAATGAGCGAACCGGCTCGCCGTCAGAATCAAATCTATATTGATTCAATCTGGAACTATTATGCTTCGACAATCGCCGAAAACCGCGATGTCACTCCTGCTAATGTTTCTGCGTGGGCTGACAGTCTGACATTTGCATGGACCCCCGAACACAATATCAAAGCTCGCATCGTTACCGAAACCTGTTACCGCCGAAATGTCGAAAACATGCTTCGCGAGCGTCTTGGCGTTGACGCTGACGACGAATTACCATTAGTAACTCCGGCCAAATACATTGAAGCAAATTCAGATAAATTTGCTTCTCCATCTAAAGACCATATCGCCGTGCTTTACGCCGTGGGTGAGATTGTCGAGTCAGGCTACGGCGGTATCGACGGCTCAAAGATGGTACCCGAAATCATCCGTCTCGCAGATGATGAGAATGTTGTAGGCCTCGTATTACGCGTAAACTCTGGCGGTGGCAGCGCCTTTGCATCCGAACAAATCTGGGAAGCGCTCGAATATTTCAAATCTCAAGACAAACCCTTCTATGTTTCTATGGGCGACTATGCCGCTTCGGGTGGTTATTACATTAGCTGTGGCGCTGACCGAATCTTTGCCGACGCAACGACACTCACCGGTTCTATCGGAGCATTTGGCTTATTACCTGACCTCAGCGGACTCGTCACTGGCAAACTCGGAGTGACATTCTCTACAGTGTCATCAAGCCCAAATGCTACATTTATGTCGTTGACCTCACCCATGACAGCTGACCAAAAAGCAGCTATGCAGCACTATGTTGATGAAACTTATGACATCTTTACATCGCGAGTAGCAGAGGGGCGTCACATGAGCGTTGACTCTGTGAAGGCTATCGCCGAAGGCCGAGTGTGGGTTGGATCTTCCGCTCTTGAACTCGGACTTGTTGATCAGCTTGGGAGCCTTAATGATGCAGTTAAAGCACTCGCTGCTGAAGTGAATCTGGACTCTGACGCCTGGGTTGCCTACCCTCATGTTAATACAAGCTTCCTCGAACGCTTGCTTGAGGAAACATCACAGCTTCAAGCATCGCAGGGCATTGCACTCGACCCCGAAATGGTCAAATACTTGATTACGGCCAAACGCATTTCTGAGATGGAACCCATACAAGCGAGAATGCCCGAAATAGTCCTACGTTAACCAATCTCCGACATCTTATATCTGCATGTCATTCAGTTCTGCCATATCAAAAATAATCTTGTTGCCTTGCTCCAAAATCTATGGAGCAGTGACCTTTATGCGCAACAAGTTTTTTGATTGGGGCATCCTGAAGCAGCATGAATTCGACGTGCCTATCATCGTAGTCGGCAATCTGACTGTTGGAGGCACCGGCAAGACTCCTCACGTCGAGCATATAGTCGACGCTATGCGCCATAGCCATCATGTTGCCGTGCTCAGTCGCGGATATAAACGCAAGACCAAAGGCTTTGTCCTCGCTAATCCACGCTCTACCCCACGCGACATAGGCGACGAAGCATATCAGATTTATCATAAATTTGACGGCCAAGTCGTGATAGCCGTCTGCGAAGACCGCGTAAAAGGTATAAACGAGTTGCTGAAGATTGACCCCATGATTAATCTCATAGTGCTTGATGATGCTTTCCAGCACCGCTATGTCAAACCCACTATCGCAATTCTTATCACCGAATACGGGCGCCCCGTTTACTCTGACAAGCTTTTGCCATATGGTCGTCTTCGCGAATCGGTGAGAGGTATGGGGCGTGCAGATATTGTAATCACTGCTAAATGTCCTGACGGTATTAAGCAAATTGATTACCGCCTCGTCAGCAAGCATCTCGACTTATACCCATATCAGAAACTTTTCTTCTCGCGTTTTGCATATCAGAATCTCGTGCCGCTGTTCCCTGACGCTGTGCGCACAGTGCCATTCCTCGATTGGATGAGCCAAAATGACACCATACTCGCCGTTGCCGGCATCGGTAACCCTCGTCCATTCATCCGTTATCTGAAGAGCTTCCTACCTCGCGTTAAGGTCAATGTATTCCCCGACCACCACAATTATAAACGCAAGGATATCGAGCTAATCAAAAATCGTTACAACTCGATGAAGGGAGAAAACCGCATTATAATCACGACAGAAAAAGACGCCGTGCGTTTGGTGTGCAACCCATATTTCCCCCACGAGCTGAAAGCCGTAACTTTCTATCTCCCCGTCGAAGTGGAGTTCCTCAACTACTCCAACAATGATGATTTCGCCACAACACTACGCGAAATGCTAAGTCCGCGCCTCAATTGAACCGCCGGAATGAGCATATTGTTGTAACAACATAACTATATATTTAACCAAAAATTCATACTCATGTTAGAAAAAATCAAACAGACAGCCGACTATCTACGCGCAAAAGTCAACGACATACCCGACACTGCAATCATCCTCGGAACTGGACTCGGAGACCTGGTCGACCATATCACCGATAAACAGTTTATACCTTATCACGACATCCCTAACTTCCCTGTTTCAACAGTCGAAGGTCACAGCGGAAATCTGATTTTCGGTACACTCGGAGGTAAACGCGTCATGGCGATGCAGGGCCGCTTCCACTATTATGAAGGCTATGATATGAAACAGGTGACCTTCCCAGTTCGCGTAATGCAGATTCTCGGAGTTAAGACACTATTTGTAAGCAACGCAGCCGGAGGCATGAATAAAGAATTCCGTGTTGGCGACGTCATGGT
>CAMWQZ010000238.1 GCA_947176515.1 uncultured Bacteroidales bacterium
CCACAATATTTATAGAAGTCGGCCACCGGGATTGACTCATAGTCGGCAATCTGTCGAGCCATCTCGGCATATTCGCTCAAATAGATACCGTTTTTCGGATCATAGCAATGGTTAGGCAGATAACCTGAAAAACCGAAGCCACGGCGCGGTGTGCAGATGACGATTTTTGCCTTAGGATTAGCCTTATAAATGGCATCAATCAGCTTTCGATATTCTGCAGCAAACGTACCGTTATTGGTATTATTAATGTAGTCGTCGATAGTTCCGACAGGAATAGACTGCCCCCAGTCATTAATGCCGTGCTCGATGGTGTAATAATCGGCTGGAATCACATTAGCAAGAGCAGTTTTTAGGGCACCACCATTGACGGCCTTATTAGAATACTTGGCAAACGCCAGTTTCTCCATCACGCGTGTCTGGTAACCCTTGGTGAAACCTCCATTGGATGCTCCGACATTCTCATTGTACCATGTAATCGAAGTGCCGAGGGCACACCAATGCCCGTTGACCTCACGCACTTGTGCGAAAACAGGCATAGCCGCCAGCACAATTGCCGTAATAATTAGTAACTTTTTCATTTCAAATCAAATTATTCAACCACCAATTTACAAACTTCTTTATCGGCAGTTATTACATAAACCCCTTTTGGCAAGCCATCAAGGGACAATTCATAACGGCTATCATCGTCAATGGATGCTGAGCGACAGATAGTACCGTTAATGGCTGCGACCGTGATTTGAGTGCCAACCTTGAAACCTAATAAAGCGACTTTGTTGCCCCTGTCAGGACTGATCAACTTGTCAGAAGCCACGGCATCGCTGACACCAGACTGAGAGTCGAATGTTATCTTAGTAACCGTGTTGAATGCCTTCACCTTCATCGACATGGTCTCGCTCTTGATTTTTAAAGCGTTGCGCGAATTAAATGAAATCGTAGGCTTGTCAACAAAGTCAAGCTCCATTTGCTCGCCAGTCGTAAAATGGATATAAAGTTTGTCAGCCTTTATACTCGGCACAGCTATCGCCATAACCAATAAGAAAGCTGCGAAACGTTTCATGATTTTCATAATACGAAGCATTGATTATTATGAAATCACTCAACAATAAGCTTCTCTAAAGCCTTGATGAGCACATTGGCCATCATCTGATAACCATCATCATTAGGATGAAGCGCCACATCAATAGATAGCTGGTCAAGATTATGCTGTGCGCCACAGAGGCTAAAGAAGTCTGCAACCGGCATTGATTCATATTCGGCAATCTCACGGACAAGCTTAGCATACTCTTCGAGATAAATACCATTTTTTGCATCATACCAGTGAGCTGGCAGATAGCCGTCGAAACCATAACCCTTACGAGGGGTGCAAAGCACGACTTTAGCGTTGGGATTTAAAGAATATATTTTATCAATGAGACGACGATAATCTGCAGCAAAAGTACCATTGTTAGTATTATTAATGTAATCATCAATTGTACCGACAGGAGTCGAATGGCCCCAGTCATTTATGCCGTGCTCGATTGTATAGTAATCAGCTTTGACTGGTTTGGCAACTGAGCGCGCAATGCACCCACCGTTATCCCCGACGTTTGTAAACCCATTGAATGTGAGTTTATCCATCACTCGGTCCTGATAGCCACGAGTGAAGCGGCCGCCCGACACGGACACATTATTATTGTACCAAGTGATTGAGGTTCCGATTGAGCACCATGTACCGTTTACGGCCTGGGGGCCGCTTGTAGCAATCGTGCCACTCGGAGCATCCATACTGAACACAATCTCATCAACCGTCGAAGGCGACACATTCAGCACCTCTTGACCTTTCTGGATTATAGAGATGCTCTGAGCTCCTGCAATAAACGATAATGTCATTGCAGAAACAAGGAGAAGTATTTTTTTCATATTCTTATATTTTGCGATTATCAATCGGCGAGAGCTACCTCACGTCCCATTTGCACCACGCCGGTCAGATTAATATCATTATCCATTATAATTATATCGGCATCCTTGCCGCGTTCGAGGCTACCCTTGCGGTCATAAACTCCCATAATCTTTGCCGGAGTTTCTGATGCCATACGGGCAACATCTTCAATAGGTATACCGGCCTGCTGAACTGCAACCTTGATAACTCGGTCCATAGTTGCGATTGAACCAGCGATTGCCGAGCGGTCAGCGAGCACACACACGCCATTTTCGATAGTTACACGGTCATCAAATGCTTTTCCTCCCTCAGAGGCTGCCACAGCCAGCGCGTCGGTGATGAACGCCATATTCTCGACGCCTTTCATCTTATATGCCATGCGGATATTCTCAACCGGCACATGGATGCCGTCTCCGATAACCTCAACAGTTATCCCATCGTTGTTATATATGGCTTCGACTGCTCCGGCCTTACTGTACATGCCCTCTTTATGATGCTGCGACATTGCATTATAGAAGTGAGTCGCGTGATTGAAACCAGCTTCATAAGTGCGGTCGATGTCTTCAGGAGTTGCGGCTGTATGAGCAAGAGACACAACGATACCCTTCGAACGCAAGTAACGTGCAAAATCCTCAGCGCCTTCGAGTTCAGGCGCGGCGTCCCAACGACGTATACTGCTGAAACGTTCTACGAGGTCTTTATATTCATCAGGATTGATGGGTCTGATTATATCAGGCATCTGAGCGCCAGCCTTTTTGGGATTGAAATATGGACCTTCAAGATGCAAGCCGATAATGCCGTTATTGGGGTCAGCCATAAGCTTATCGCAAGTTGCAGCTGCGTCGGCTATCATCTGATTAGTCGATGACGACAGCGTAGGAGCTATCGCAGTAGTGCCATGACGGCGGTGAGCTTTAATTGCCTCCAGGAAAGCTTCCTCTGTCGTTTCCATAAAGTCACGGCCGCCTCCACCATGAACATGAAGATCAATTGCACCGGGCAGTACATAGCCGCCTTTAGCGTCAATTGTTTTGTCAACGCCCTCTACCGGAGCATTTGAGTTCAATATGTCTCTGATTTTTGAGTCTTCAATTACGACTGAGCCACCATTCACCCATCCGTGAGGTGTCAATATTTTTCCGTTGATTATCTGTGTTAACATGACATTTTAATTATAAAAAATTCATTGCTATTTTTCAGCAAAGATAATCATTTTTTTTGTAAGTTTGCACATCATATAATATAAAAGACCTACAAAATGAAAACTGAAATAGCAACACGCCTCGATGCGCTACGCAATGAAATGAAAAAGGACGGTGTTAGTGCCACAATTATTCCTCAGGCTGACCCCCATATGAGCGAATACCTCGCGTCTCACTGGCAGGCTCGCCGTTGGTTCTGCGGATTCACTGGTTCGGCTGGCGACCTCGTTGTTACGGAAGACAAAGCATACCTATGGACTGACTCACGTTATTTTCTTCAGGCAGCCCAACAGCTCGAAGGCACAGAAATAGAGCTGATGAAAGACGGTCTGCCCTCCACGCCGTCAATAAAAGACTTTTTGTGCTCCACTCTTTCCGCAGGACAGCTTGTCGGCATCAACGGCATGATGTTTTCGACC
>CAMWQZ010000239.1 GCA_947176515.1 uncultured Bacteroidales bacterium
AAGTATACCTTTGACATTTTCGGCGATAAATGCGCGCGGCTTCTTTTCTTTGAGAATTTTGACCATTTCAAAGAATAGCATCCCACGTTCGTCCTTATATCCCAACCGAGGCGGATTCTGAGCCGAAATCGAAAAAGATTGGCATGGGAAACCGCCAATCAACAAATCAAAACCGGGCAGCTCAGAAGGCTTTATTTCTCTGACATCCTTAATCTCACACTGGTGGTCGAAGTTGGAATTATAAATGCGAGTGCAGAATTTATCATTGTCAATGGCATAGACAATGTCAAAATTAGAGCGCGGATAATAGACGTTAAGGAAATCGAAGTCTCCAATAACGCCCAAGTCCATGCCGCCACAGCCGCAGAAAAGTGATGCAACTTTTATCCTTGCCATGACAAAAGTTTTACAGGCTTAAATTTAGACGCCTCAAACGACACCTCCATGCCGTTACGCGGCAGAGCGTTAATCTGGTCTGTCTTATATAACGCGACTGGATTCCGAAGGACATACAATGTCTTGTCCTGAGCGCTGAGCATCAGGCGGTAGACATAGTAGTGCTCTCGATGTGTCTCAGCTACTGCCCATTCGTTAGGCGACATGTGGAAGCCATATAGATTGATTTTCTGACGACTTATAGTGGTTTTGACCTCGATATAGCGATGGTGATTGGTGCCATCGCCTTCAAGACTGTCAATATCAAAGCCAGGATGATATGCCGGACTGTCGACTATCGCGATAAGATGAAGGAATCTGTCATATCCTGCGAGCTTTAGCCGCTGCTTCTCGTGAGAATAAACCATTGCTTCACCTATGTTACCGATATCTTTTGTCGTGGTAGTGTCGCTTTCGATAATTGCGCTTATACGGTCATCAAATACGACTTCAAATTCTGATGTGTCAATAATCGAGCGAATGTCTGTTTTGAATTTTTCAGGATTTACGAGGTCATTGACATATTTGAACCATAGAGGCTCAATAGGTGACAGCATCTTTGCTTTTAGGTCTGCTTTGTCATAAAAACTTTCATAACCTGTAAAATAAGTGTTATCTTCGACAAATACCATCACGTCAGAGTATGCATCAGGTTTTAGCACGAAATATCCGTCGAGCCTTTTTTCAAGCAGGCCTGCTATTTCCATATAATCAAGGATATCTCCGGCATAGCGAACAACGTCCTCTCTCGAGCGAGGCGAGCCTTTGGAATTAAGGATACGTGGATCATCGCTGTTGTAATAGTACATCTTCTCACGACGGTTATTGAGGATGAGTTCTGCAACTTCATCTGGAGACCGTCGACCAGAAGTTACGCGCAAATCGTTGAAGATGCAGTATGTCGCTTCCTCATCAGATATACTCATTTCTTTATCTAAGGCCAATTCTGACAATAGTTTATTGCCAGCAAGTAGAACATTGAGTATAAATTGAGCCGGTTTGAACCTTACGCCGTGTAGAATCAGTTCGATATTGTCAGCTGCCTTGATATGTCCGCCAGGAAACTGGAACGACAGCATAAGGAATTTGAAAAACTGAGGCAGATCCTGATATTCGTTTAGAAAAAATGATAGTTTTGACGTATAGGTTATGTCATCGGCTTTGTTTTCATTATAGAAAGCGCATAGCGCAGATATTTCCGTACGCCAATTGTCGATAGTTTTCTGAGCTAATCCAATATTTCCGGGGAAAAGTCGGATTGCATTGTTTATTGCATTAGCATAATCTCGACATGTTGTTTCTGGAATTTTACAACATTCGTTTGCAATGTAAAGCAATACGTTTTCGATATTGTTTTTGAAGCGCGGTCTTACGAAATGGATGCGCAGATAATATTCGTCTGGTATGTGATAATACTTTTTCATAGCTGTTCATAGAGAGATGAGGCAAGTGCTTTAGCCATTAGCGGTGGAACTGCGTTGCCTATTTGCTTTAATTGACTAGTGCGACTGCAAGTGAAAAAGAAATCATCGGGAAACGACTGAAGTCTGGCACTTTCGCGTGCAGTAGGTATCCTATTATATAAATAATGGAAGTGATGACGGTGGCCAGTGTCAATAGTGAAACTCGGCTTTTGGCTATTGAGACGTGTCCATGCGATATTCACTTTACGCGTGTCCTGAAGTTTTGTGGGCAAGTCTTTATAATTACCCCCATCAGGGACAAGAGAGATAATATCAATAGTTGTCTGGTTATGGGCAGTAGTTTGATGATTGTTCAGGTTCTTCGAATTTTGTCTCATAAGCCTTTGATAAGCGCTTTGGGGAGGGATAGGGTAGTCTTCGCCGTCGTTGACAGTTGTCTCTGGTAAATCTGAAATAGCTTGCGACGAAGTGACTTTTTCTGATTCAAAAGCGATTGGAAATTCGAATCGCTGGCCATTAAGTAATCCGACAAAGAAGGCGCGTCGACGGTTTTGAGGTACGCCGTAGTCAGAAGCGGTCAGCACTTTAAAAACCGGGGTATAGCCGAGCCGAGAGAAATCGTCAAGGATAGAATCGCGTATCAGGCCCCCGCCAATTGAAAGAATGTTGGGGACATTCTCCATTACAAATGCTTTTGGCTTGTAATAGTCAACAAAATGGACAAAATTTCTGTAAAGCTTGTTTCGCGAGTCATTAACGATACGCTTGCCGGCTATAGAAAATCCTTGGCATGGAGGACCACCGATAACTATGTCTACACTGTTGTCGCCTAACAATTTGAGTGTCTCGGATGGCTCGAGCAGTGACAGGTCGGCAAGGAGGGTTTTACTTTTTTTATGATTATGTTGAAATGTCTTTATGGCGTCCTTCCAGTTGTCAATTCCTAAAAGCACGTCAAAGCCGGCATTCTCAAAACCTAATGAGAAGCCGCCACAACCACAAAACAAGTCAATGACATTATATCGTTTAGAGTCCATCATCCTATTGCATGAGTTGATGCTTTATATTGCAAAGTTACTCATTTTTCCAATAAAAAATGTTTGTCGGCTCAAATATCGAGGTCGGGCATATGACTTATACAATGTATTCAAAATTGATGATAAGGTAGCCTTGACTGGGAAAATGCTAACAAATATAAAAAATACTGGTCAATATTTTTTTGTAATCTTATTTTTTGTTACATTCGCATGATTTTTGTGACCAATTCGTCATAATCATTATTCGGCTTTTGCCGACCAGTGTGAGTATAATATTGTAGAACAATTCAAATCCTAATAATTATCAAGCTTATATCATGAACCGACAAAATTTTGACGCGTTAGACCTGAAGATACTACGCGATTTGTCATTAGATGCCAGAAAAGCCTATCTCGAAATCGCTCGAGAATATGGCGTGTCAGGTGCGGCTGTTCATCAGCGTATCCAAAAACTTTTGGCCAATAAAGTCATCATCGGTAACGAGTGTATTATCGATCCGACTTCGATGGGCTATGAGACTTGTGCTTATGTCGGCATTTATCTGCGCGAACCGGCTAAGTCGGCTGAAGTAGTCGAGGAAATCAAGAAAATACCCGAAATTAACAAATGACACTACCCATGTAT
>CAMWQZ010000240.1 GCA_947176515.1 uncultured Bacteroidales bacterium
GTTCGCCACCGATGATACGCTCACGCTCGACTATCTCACTCCTGCCGATGTCGCTAATCAGATAGATTTGATGTATGCTGTGCCGTGCGATGCTTCGGCTTCGCCCTGCGCGCTGGAATTAAATCATGCGCTGACAGCCATTCGATTTGTCACGGGTTCGCAGATGTCGCCGTGCATGGTTTCGAAAATAGAAATCAAGAGTGTCGCTTCGCGTGGCACACTTAATCTCGAAAGCGGCCAGTGGTCGGCTCTAAGCGGTTCGACGAGCTATACAGTGTCGCCCAATATCAAACTTGAGGCCGCGGCTTCGTCGAAGTATGTTGCACCCGATGTTGCTATTACGGCCGATGAGCAGACGTTTATCTTGCTGCCTCAGCAACTGACGGATGATGCAAAAATTATCCTTACTGTGGAAGTCAATGGCAATGTTTCGACTTTCGAAGCATCGCTTGCCGGACAGACATGGACAGCAGGGCGAACTGTGACTTACCGATTGTCAGCAACTGCCGAAAGCTCAGAACTGATACTTTCAGTAGTGGATGCTGATGGCAATGCGATAGATAAGCTTAACGCCAAATACACCGGTAGCAAGTTGAAATATAACGTCAAGAGTTACTATAGTCCCGATGGCTCGACTATGCAACCCGTCGAATGGGATGCCGTGCTTCTCGACAAAGATGGCAATGAGCTTGCCGGCTCGCCCGACTGGATTATTAGCTATCCTGAAAATGGCAGTGGTGAGACCGATTGCACGATGACGACTGATATGACGACTCCGGTATTCTTACAGATGAGCGATGCAACTCGTACCCTTCAGAGTGCTGCGGATATCAACACGACAAGTGGCCACGAATATTACAATCTGTCAAATTCGACTGGCGCCGACGCAGTCGAGAATACAGCCAACTGTTACTTGATTAATGCACCTGGTAAATATTCTATACCATTGGTTTATGGCAATGCCGTTAAGGATGGGGCGACCAATAGCAGCGCCTATGTGTCAACGCTTAAAAATACGCGAGTCAATCAGCGGAGCGCCCTACTGTCATTTATCAACCACCTTGGTAATGCAATAACCGATCCGTATATCTATAACAATGCCGGATGTGAGCCCTCAGACGCAGTCCTCATGTGGGAAGAAAAAATCGGACTTGTGCGCAACGTCACTTTATCGGCTGATATGAAGTGTCTCGAGTTTGAGATACCGGTAGGATTTATCCGTCAATGTAATGCTGATGTGGCTGTGCGCGATAAGGACGGCAACGTGATGTGGAGCTGGCAGCTATGGGTGACTGACTTTGTCAACGGTAGCGATTGGTTTACTGTGCCTGTCAATGGTAAAGATTACCATCTCTATCCTCATACATTGGGCCGCGTGAACGCAGGTGACCGCACACAGTTTACAGGTGACTCGGTCGTGATGCGTCTGACGCAGAAAAATGTGCCTGATGGAGTTGAGGCGCTTACGGTTGACATCCCGGTCGAACTCGCGGAAAAGGTGATTGATACAAATGCCTACTATAGTTTCTATCAGTGGGGACGTAAAGACCCGATGATTTCGGCTGTCGACCAATTCTATGACGGCGATCATAACGAAGTCGATGCCCAGCGCTTGCCTGAACAGCCTTTTGGCACTGACCACAAGCAGGCAATTATGCAGTCAATCATGCATCCCGAATTGTTCCAGACATCCTCTGAATCAGATTTTAAAATGACGACTTTCTATGTTAACCTTTGGGACATAGATGATATTTCGATGAAACCAAATGCAGTCAATGAGCCTAATGTCAAGACTGTATATGATCCGTGTCCTGTAGGCGCAAAAGTCCCGATTGGCAACGAGTTCCTGACGTTAATGAATTATGAATTCACTTACGATGCCGAAGCCGGAACGGTCTATTTTACCCTGCCAAGCGGACGCCGAGCTGACTTCTCAATGTTGGGCTATAGGTCAAAATCAGGTGACGAAGCCACGAGCGGCTCTCTGGGAGGATTCTGGACAGCAGTCGCCGCTCACAGGACAAGTGTATTAGCCGAGTATTTCCACGTCGGACAGACCGCCGGCGACTTAAAATTCGCCACCATCATGCCCCTCTACGGCTTTGGCCTCCGCCCGGTTATGGACGAGTAAGATGATTGCTTCATTATGCAGCGGCGCAATGAGTCTATAAAAATATCAAGCGCGATTTCCGAAACGGGAACCGCGCTTGTTGTATATATATATATGATAATAAGGTTTAATTCACTGCGATTTTCTTTGCGACGCTGCCCTGGCGGATGATGTATAAGCCGGGAGCGAGATTGTCAGCCGAATAGCCAGCCTTCACGCCGTTGAGGTTATAGACCTCGTAGGGAGCGGCGTAGTCGATTTCGCTGTCTGGACCATCACAAATTAAATCCTCAATGCCACTCAAATCTATTTCTGTAATATTTAGAAATTTATTCCATGGTTCGGTTGCTAAAAATACCTCTTTGGCGCCTTCTGGTATAGTCAAAGTTGCATTCTCATATACTTCCGGATCAAATAAATAAGTATTGATTTCTAATGGAGTCTTAGTTAAATACTCAATAGTTTCAATATTTGGACAAAGCGCCCAAACGCAATCCCCAATTTCAGAAAGATTCTCCGATATCTTTACGGATTTAAGAGAAGTACATTCCCAAAAAACTTGAATACCTATGATTGATACTGAGTTCGGTATTTCTATTGAAGTAAGGCTGCTACATTGAAAGAATGCGACATCACCTATAGATTTAATAGAATTAGGTAATTCTATAGAGGCCAAACTACAACATTCATAGAAAGCACCATTTTCTAATAATGTAACCGAGGGTGGAATAATTATTGAAGTTAAATTGCTACAGTAGGAAAATGTACCTTCATTAATGGTAGTGATAGAATTGGGAATATCAACTGAAGTTAATCCAGTACAACGTGTAAATGCGGATTCACCTATATTCGTAACAGAATTGGGAATATTAACTGAAGTTAATCCAGTACACCATTCAAATGCGAATCCACCTATATTCGTAACAGAATTGGGAATATCAACTGAAGTTAATCCGGTACACCCTCTAAAAGCCCCTTCACCTATATTCGTAATAGAATAGGGAATCTCAATTGAAGTTAAGCCACTACAACCGGCGAAAGCATATTTAGCTATATTTGTTACATAATTGGGAATCTCAATTGAAGTTAAGCCACTACAGTTGGCGAAAGCATATCCACCTATATTCGTAACAGAATTGGGAATATCAATTGAAGTTAAACTACTGCAGCCGGCGAATGCAGATTCATCGATATTCGTAACAGAAGTTGGGATTATTACTGAAGCAAGATTATCACAATTTAAGAAAACACAATTGTTGATAGTCTTTATTGAATTAGGTATTACGATTGAAGTTAATCCACTTCCAGAAAATGCATAGTTCTCTATGTTTTTTACAGTGTTGGGGATTTCAATTGAATTAAAGCCACATCCACTGAAAATTCCTGTATTTATGGAGGTAATAGAACTTGG
>CAMWQZ010000241.1 GCA_947176515.1 uncultured Bacteroidales bacterium
ACATATTTTTTGCCTCTTCTATCAAGTCGAGACTGAGTTACAAGTTGCAAATATACAAATTTTTATCTCCAAATTCCGTAATTTTCGTCCTTTCAATTACGAAAAATCCTTAATTCTCAATATATGCAAAAAAAAGCAGGCGCATCTTACAACGCGCCTGCTTATATAGATATGAGTTATTAACTGCTCTGATTAACGGCTCATCGACATGCTTTCATAAGCGTCAAAGCCGCCCATGCCCTGACCGTTCTGCATAACGTAGAGAATCCATCCGTCAGCCGGGTCAAAAGTGATTGACTTCATATCGGTGCTTGCTTCCATGAGTGAAGAACCATTCTGCACGAGGTAACCACCACTAAGACCAAAGAGGACTACATCGCAGACGCCAAGGCCTGTGAAATTGAGCTGGCCGAGTACCTGACCGTAGGGAACTTCGAGATAAATCTTCTGATTTTCTTCGTCATAGATATAGTTCATCTCTGCGACAAGGTTACTTGCACCGCCAAGACCTGAGAGATAGAGGACATTTTCATATCCTTCAGTTCCCTCATCTTCGCCGGTAATCTTAACCTTGAAGTCTTCATCCTTCTCGTCGAAGTAGTTGTAATCAGCAAATGTCCATGTACCCTGGATAGCTTCATAGAAGAGGCTGTCATCATCAGTGATAGTTACTTCGATAGAAGCGTTCTGACCAACTTTAGCGCCTTCTACGTGGGTGATTGTAATTGTAAACTGTCGGTCATCATTGATGTCCATATCGTTTACTGCAGCAATCTCGAGTCTAACATTAGACGAATCGTTAGGAATAACGACCGTCTTTGAGGTAACCATATAGTGCTCGTCTGCTACTGCCGGGTTCTCTGAAGCCTGCGCAACATCAACAGTTACACGGATTGGACCATTGGTCTTGCCTGTTACTTCGAGGGGAACATAGAACAAGTCTGAGTTCTCTTTAGCTTTCATTGTCGTGCTTGCAAACTGCACGGTCACATTACCGTCAGTGTTCCAGTCATCGTCATTGCCGCACGATGCAAGAAGCAGAGCCGAGCAAGCTACCAATAAATATTTTGTCAATTTCATAATTGATTCAATTTAGTAAGTTAATTAATAACCGGGATTCTGCTGTCCCTTAAGCTGAGGGTTATTCTCCATTTCTGAGTTGGGGATAGGCCATACATAGCGGTGGTCACCAGCGATATATTCAACCTGAGTGTCGACTACAACAAAGATATCAGCCAAGTTACTGATAGGATATGATGAGTCGCGCTTGAAACCGAGACCCCAACGACGGAGGTCGCTCATGCGGAAGCCTTCACCGATAAGCTCTCTCGAGCGCTCTTCGCGAATCTGCTCACGGAGAACAACGCCGCTGTAGGTTACATCCTGATAGTCAACGATACGGTTCTTACGAATCATATTAAGCGCCTTGTTTGCAGTTTCAGCATCGCCGGTTTCATATGAAGCTTCAGCGAGGATAAGATAGATTTCGCTAAGACGGAAGGGCTTGCCCATGTTCAACAAGCTATTGGTTGTACCTGAGTTAAGCGAAGCATTGCCGGGGAACTTATTAAATACGAATCCCATATATCCTGTGCCGTTTGCAACAAGAGTACGCAACTGGAAGAATGCGTCGAAGCGAACGTCTTCGAGTTCATCACCGTTTTCGTCTTCTTGACCGGGATAACCTTCATAGCTGAACGCATAGGTAGGCACATAATATGCCATCTCATCTGAAGATCCAATGTATGCGCCGCCCGTGCTGCTGATGCCTAACTCTGTGTTAGTCGAGATGGGACGGAAGATGATTTCATCGCTTGTATCCTCCGTCCACATGTCGATGTAGTTATCTGTATCAGCGAGAGTGTAGACATTTGAGTTGATAACTGCATTAGCCTTCTCGATAGCAGTAGTCCAGTCCTGGGTAAGGAGAGCGATACGCGCCTGAAGAGCGAGAACTACGTTAGAGTTAACATAAGGCGACATAGGTATAATCTTGTAATTTGCGCCTTCCTCATACGCTTTCAGTCCTGTGTAAGCGTCCTTAAGATCCTCATTAATCAGAGCTAATGTTTCGTTCATTGTGCTGCGGCCGGGATAAGTTGCTATGTCACCGGTCGGGTTGAATACAGTTACAATAGGAAGACCCTTGACTGCTACATCGCCCTTTTCAGCAGAATAGCTTTCGCAGAACTTATCAAAGAGATAGTAATAATAGTATGCGCGCGCAAACTTGGTTTCAGCCACATAGCGTTCACACTCGAGACGCTCCGATGCATCTTCGATTTTTTCTATCACTTTTTCAGCATGGCCTAAGAGATAGTTGGCGTCAGCGATATTTGAGTAGCAACCTGCCCATATACCCTCTATATCCTGATTGTTCGAAAAGATATTGCCATGAGCGAAGATACCATTTTGGTTACCATTGATTGTAAGACCCATAAACTGGTCCATCTGGATATCGCTGTAGAAGAGGTAACCGCCGGTAGCCATGCCACGGAGAGCCTCATAGATACCGTTTCTTGCCTTCATAAGGTCTGAAGGAGACTCGATTGCGTTTTCGCTATCGAGCGATCCGATTGGAGCAAGATCCATGTCGCATGAGCTCAGCAGCGCTCCGGCGACAAATGTAAGTGCTAAATATATTTTTTTCATCTTTGTATTCTCTTTGAAATTTAGAATGTTACATCAACACCGAATTCATACTGACGGGTATTGGGATACCAGAATGCAACTACGTTGGTTCCAGGTTCTGGGTCATAGCCGGTGTAACCTGTGAATGTCAAGAGGTTGCGGCCTGTGAAACGGAATGCTACGTTTTCGAAACCTGCCTTCTTAACCAAGTTCTTGGGCATAGTGTATTGGAATGTCAGGTTCTTAAGACGCATGAAGGTTGCATCTTCAAGCAGGTGGCTGTCAAACTGGATTTCTTCGCCTACCTTTGGAATGTCAGTGATCTGACCGGGTGTAGTCCAAACGTTGAGCATTGAAGTCGTCTGGTTCCATGAAGTTGCATTATTGTTGTTTTCTACGAAGTAACGGTCATTGTTAATCATATACTTCTTGGCTGCCCACATAAAGTCAACATGGAGAGCAAACCATTTGTAGCGGAGGTCTGTACCGAAACCGCCGGTCCAAGGCGCATAACGGCTCTTACCGGTCATAACTGAGTTAGCCTCTTCGTTATAAACCTTGGTGATGTTACCGTCTTTATCATACCACATCTGGCGACCATCACGGGGGTCAACACCAGCGAAGATTACGTTATAGTATTCACCGGCATCACAGCCAACTTCATAGCGGAGACCTGTGTTGGGGATTGTATATGCGTCACGACCTGCAAAAAGCGACGTGATTTTGTTTTTATTGTAGTTGAAGTTCACATTAAGACCCCAGTACCAGTCTTTAGTAGTTACAATATTTGCCTTCAAGTCAACGTCAACACCTGTATTAGTCATCGATGCAATGTTGCCTGCGCCACCTCCGAAACCGGTGGTGTAGCTATAGGGGATGTCCATAAGCA
>CAMWQZ010000242.1 GCA_947176515.1 uncultured Bacteroidales bacterium
GCTGTGTAGGTAGTGGTCAATGCACCAGCCTGAAGCGAACCGTGAACTGCGCCTGCTGCGCCGCCTTCTGACTGCATTTCCTGTACGAGGACAGTTTCGCCGAAGATGTTTTTACGGCCGGCTGCGGCCCACTCATCGACATACTCAGCCATAGTTGAAGACGGGGTGATGGGATAGATAGCGGCTACTTCCGAGAACATGTAGCTCACGTGAGCAGCGGCCTGGTTTCCATCACAAGTCAAGAATTTCTTTTCTTTACTCATAACTGTAGTTAGTGATTTTATACGAAAATTGATTTGTTCAATTTTTTGTTTTAACGGATTTACTACAAATGAAAATCCACGCGAAGATACAACTTTTTCACTTTATTTACAACTGATAGATAATGAAATAATTTTTTTCATGTTTTTCAGACGATTATGAAATCGTCCCGACAGCCGATTATGGCTGCATCCCAGACTTTAGAAGCCCTTATAAAAACAAAAATGCTCGCCAAACATCAATCTGGCAAGCATTTTGTTTTTATCGGGAAAATCTGTTATCTCACATATATTTTATGTGGTCCGGCCGGTGTCGTAAGGATATAGACTCCCTTACACGGAGCTGCGAGGGCGGCTGAGCCATCAGCCTCAACAACGGCCGACGCTACGATTCTGCCGCTCAGATCGCTAAGTGTAACCCTGCCAGAGGCGCAGTCTTTGACGGTTACGGCATAGCCGTCAACCGACACTTCGAGCGTTAGGCCGCCAACAACGTCTGTAATTCCGGCGTTGTCGCTCATATTGATTGTGTATTCTTCTGACCACTCGCTCTGACGGCCATTGACGTCTACGGCACACACCTTATATGTATATATTTGGGCATCTTCAATTAGTTGGTCGACCTTATGGCTGCATACGTTTCCGACTGACAACAGGCTATATCCAGGGAGCGAGGTGAATCCGCCTCCACTTGTTTTAACCATGACATCGTCGATTGCCACATTGCCGAGACTTTGCTTATAGGAAAGTCTCACCTGCTTGACGCCTTCCGGCATTTCCTCCAGTTTGTGTACCGCTCCGACGTTGCGTGTCGGTTCTATGGTTTCCAATTCAACCCATTCACCATTAATGAGGCCTGAGACGATAACCATCGACTTGGCGTTAGTAGAGAAGCCCTTCAGCCAAAATTCTATATACTCTACGTCTCCGTCATACTGACGGCTCTCGATTCCGGCCCCTGTCTTAGAGAGTTTCAGTGAAGGCGCGTTTTTACCAAAATATCCTAAATCAGTGTAGACCGCTCCTGCACCACCGATAAATGACCATCCTTCAGGCAGGAGAGCCACATCGTCGACTACCTCCGAAAAATCAGCGAGGTCAGTCACCGGTTCACCGTCGCCCATATACGCCTTGACGCTCAACAGATAGTCCACTGCGCCTTCTGACGGCTCCCAAGCAGCCTCGAACCATCCATCTCCGATGGCAACTGGCTCCTTAACAACGGGCACTGCAGCCTCGCAACGTCCGCCTGCGACATTAAATGTTATCACTCCGTCGATTTCTTCAATATCTGTTATCGGCAAACCCAAGCCTTTACCGGCCCATGTCTTCATAGCCGGCTTTGTGTCATCGGTAAACGACGTCACGCCCTGCGAGCCAGGGAACGCATAATCAGCCAGAGCTTCATAATATGCCGGATAATTCGTAAAGTCGCTTATCGGAGCCCAGCTGCCGCGAGCCTCCTCAATGTCAACATAGTTATGCTGAACCTGGTTATTGACAGCGTTTCTCGACCATACTCCGGGGTTATAATCTATATGCCAGATTAGCATGCCGTGACCGGGTATATATGTGTCCCAGCCCGTCTGCTGTCGGTTTTCCAAAAGGAAAAACTCGTTTACGTTACCTGTTTCAATGATACAGCCCTGGTTGCTTTCGCTAATTGCCTCAAGAGCGATGGTGTCTGGCCCGTCAATCACTATTGGGTCAATCCAACCCAAGGCGTTGCGCTCATAGATAGAATACGCAGGCGGAGTGCGGCCGTGGTTATTGTAAGGACCCTGGTCAAGCACATCCCATGAACTGGGGGTCCAGCCGCTTGAATAACCAGAAGTGACATATAAGTCAGGCAAGCCGAGCACATGAGAGAACTCATGCACAAAGGTTCCCATGCCACAGGGCACATTACGGCCTAAATCATCACGTTCGAGCTCGTTAGAGCAGGCATACTTATCGACCCTTACACCATCGAGAGTCAGACTAAGACCGCCGTAACTTATCTGCCACTGATGTGGCCACACAGAGTCATCCGGCCCGTAAGTCGCTTCGCCATAGCCGGCATAAAACACAAACACATTGTCAACATATCCGTCACCGTCAAGGTCATACTCCGAAAAGTCAATTTCGTCGTCAAGACCCTTGCAGGCGTCGTAAATCATACGGACAGCGTTCTTGTCACTGCCAGCGCTATTATTTGCGCCATAATATGACATCGGTTGAGAGAGGGTGACAGGCCCGTACACATCAAACTCAGGGGTGAACTGACCGTTGGATGAGTCTATGAAATAATCCTTAGCCGAGCCGGTCGCACCGTAGAGGTCAAAGCCCTCGCGGTTAAGCATTTCATCAAAAAATTCTCGAGTACATGTTTCTGAGAATTTAACGTCGCTGTATTCGGCAAGAATAACAAGACCCTTCAGTTCTTTTCGTCCAAGGAAAGCGTCATCCATCAGACCTATGCCTGAGCTGCCCGAGCGTGAGCTGACAGCCTGGGTTTTAACGTAAGTTGATTCCGACTGTCTTGTTTCAAGAAGTCCGGCAATCTTGCTCATATCAATGCGTCCGATTATCTGACGTTCATCCGCTGACAGCTGATTAACATTTTTCACTCTTACCGAAGTAGCTTTTAACTGGTTGTCGTTCTCAATATCCGCATAACAATAAAAGCCTTTTGAGTCACGCACGACCGGATAACCGTCAGCTGTCGTGACGAGGTGAGAACGTTCATCACCAATTTTTCTCAACGACACCGTCGAACCGTCAGGCTGCGTAAATACAAGCATTCCCTGCTTCGCCGGCACTCCCCACATCGCCACCGGCATCATCGCCGCCAGCAGTGCAATCAATATACTTTTGCTCATTATATCTAAATTATAGATTTTAAGTTGGTTTCTTTCTGTATGATTTTTTCGGGCTATTCAGCCTTTTAGTTGCAAATTTAGGCTATTTTTTTGGCTTTTAGCTGTTCCGGGTCGTTAATTTTGACTAATAACAGCATTTAAAATATGTAAAATTATCTATTTCCCAAGAATAAAACCTATCAAAAACACGTCTATTATATGAAAAAATCTTATTTTATCATCTATATCACCGATTTTAACACAAAAAACGAGTCTCATTTTCTTACAAAATAACTAACTTTGCATGATTTTTAGAAAGAATAGTTAGAAACAGAAATGAACATAGACGATATTACCGTAGCCTTTGCCGAGGAACAGCATGCCGTGCATGCCCCTCATATTTGTGA
>CAMWQZ010000243.1 GCA_947176515.1 uncultured Bacteroidales bacterium
TCTTTGAAAACAAATTAAACCGCCGTATGCCGAACGGCACGTACGGTGGTGTGAGAGGAACGGAAACGAAAGTAGGCCAGAAAACTTTCGTTTTCCGACCTACTCGATTCAGTTAGTTTATTATATTTGGAAGCTCGTTTAAACTATTATTCGAGGTCAACGCGTTCGGTCATTGGGGTGAAGGGGGTTGAGGTTGAGCCGACGTATGCCGCGAAGCCAATGCCGATAGCAAAGACGATTAGGATGGCGGCGATTATGACGTATGTAGTTTTTTTCATTATTGTTGTTATTTTTGATTGTCAAGATACTGTTGATACATTTCAGAGAGTTGTGACGGCGTGATGTCGAGCATGGCAAGTTGGCGGAAGACCGTCTGGACTCCATCGCCGAGCACTTCGCGGCGTCGCAACTCGATGACTTTCTGACGGGCGTCGGGCGATGCGAAGAAGCCGAGGCCTCGTTTATTATAGATTATCTCCAGGCCGGCGAGATAGTCGTAGGCTCGCATGACGGTGTTGACATTGACTTCGACCTGGGCGGCATATTCACGCACTGACGGAATGCGTTCGTCGGGAGCAAATACACCGGTAAGTATTTTGTCGCAGATGTCATCGGCAATCTGGAGATAAATAGCTTTGCTGTTATTATTAAAATCTATCATTGGAGGAGGGATTATAATCGTTCTATGATTTCACTTTCTTTCATGCGGAAATAGGCTGTAATATAACAAAATATTGTCCAGCATATCGGAAAGCCTCTTGTTAAGTAAATTAGTATGGTTTCACTTTCCTGCGAAGGCAAATAACCAGGGTGCATGGTAAGCTTGTAAGTGCACGAAATCGCAATAGAGAATACAACACATATTAATACATTGACTCCGGCGGTCTTTAAAAAGGCGTTTTTAGGAGCGATGGTGCTACCGAGCACAAAGGTGGCCTGAACGGCTAATATCCATAAACAAAAGAGGCCGAACTCGCCATCGCGCAGCGGATATTCAGATATGCTCACGTAATGTAGCCCCGGGATATCTCCGTAATAAGCCTTAATAATCAGCACACGCAAGCCTTCGGCTATGGCAAACGAAACTAAAAACATTATCGTCACTCCTACCACATATATCAACCATCGGCATATATATTTTTCTAAAGTAGAGCATGGCGACATCAAGGTGTTTAGCCGCTTACCTGAAGAGGTCATGTTTTGAGAAAACTGTGAGGCTCCAATAGATAGGACTAAAAAGCTACAAAGAGCAAATATCATATAGGAAGCGCCGCCTTGTTCGTTTTCGTAGAATGCGTAATTATATTTGTCTGGCCGCATAACTGCATAGAGCAGGAGTGTCAGTATGGCGATTAACACCAGCCATTTCAGTAGCAGTCCGCGTCCGTCGAGAACGAAATCTCGTTTCAGACAATTGCTAAAACGGGTGCTATCGAATATTTGAGATTGTTTTTTCATGTTTTTATGAGATTATAGACGTTCGATAATTTCGCTTTCTTTCATTCGGTAGTATGCTGTGATGTAGCAGAAAACCGTCCAACAAGCAGGAGCGAATTTAAAGGTATTAATAATGAGCTCCTGAGCGTCTTTGGCCGGCCAGAGGCAACCGGGAGTTAGGGAGATATTGTAAACGCTTGTCATAGCCGTTATTAACAAGATGTTTAATAGAATAAGGGCGCCAGATGTTTTTAGAAATGAATTTTTTGGCGCGATAGTGCTGCCAAGCACATAAGTGGCTTGTGTGACAAGTAGTAATTCCCATAGATAGTACCAATGCTCAGATTGGTTTTGGACTTCTAAGACACTAATATATCTTAGTCCTGCGACATCTCCGAAAAAAGCTTTTATAATTAAAAAGCGGAATAATTCGGCAAGAGCAAATGATGCGATGAACGCCACTACTACGCCGACCACGCAGATTAACATACGGCTAATATACTTTTCTACTTGCGAAGCCGGTGACATCAGAGAGTTGAGGCGTGAGCCGGGTGTGGTCATATTCTCCATAAACAAAGATGCACCAAGCATGCAGAATATAAACCCACAGAAGCAAAAAACTTTATAGGAACCGTTTATCTGAATGTCATCATAATCAGGCATGAAGCCAAAATCAAAATCTATAATCGGTTTGGTCGCGATATATAGTAGCAGAGTTGTGACAGCAATCATCAGGAGCAGTCTGAGCAACCATCCGCGCCCGTTGAGGGTCAAATCGCGTTTGAGGCAGTGGCCGAAGCGCGAGAAGTCGAATGTTTGAGAAACTGTTTTCATTATAGATTGCTTTCTTGAGGAGTGAATATCTGAGATAGAAGCTCACGACGGGTCGTGGCGAGTTCGAAAAGACTTTCGAGATTTACCTCGGTGTCATATGATCCGTCGTTAGGGATTATAATTTGAGCGTTGCCGAGACCGGGTTGTGCAACGAGCGCGCGCTCGATAAGGCTGCGGTCGTTGGTGTTAAGGAAGGCGAGTTTCTCGGTGATAGTGTTAATGGGCTCGTTGAGTAATAGATGGTGGTCATCCATGATGATAACATGGTCGAGGATACGGTCGATGTCGCGAACCTGGTGGGTCGAAATAATAATGATTCGGTCATCAGATGCCGACGAGGCGATAAAGCGGCGGAAGGCGGCTTTGCCAGGGATATCGAGACCGTTGGTCGGCTCGTCCATGAGCAGGAGAGACGTGTTGCAAGCGAGTGCAAAGCTCATGAAGATTTTTTTCTTCTGGCCCATAGAAAGAGTCGACAACTTATATTGGGCAATGTCGCCGACCTCAAAAGTTGCCAAGTGGCGGTGGAGATCATCAGCCGAAAAGCGAGGATAAAACGGAGCGTTCATCTTGACGTAGCTCTCAAGCTTGATGGGAGGTAAGGTCAACTCTTCCGGCACGATGAAAATGTCGCTGAGAGTTTCAGGCAGGCGGCGACGAGTATCTACTCCTTTGAAATCTACTTGACCGCTTTTGGGGGTCAATAAGCCGGAGATAAGATAGAGCAGAGTCGACTTCCCGGCGCCGTTGGGTCCGAGCAGACCATAGATGCCGCCTTCTTTAATTCTAAGCGTGAAATCCTTTATTACGGGCTCACGGCGGCGAGGATAGGAGAATGTGAGATTGTTAATGTTTAACATAATGGTGTTTTTTAATAGATTGTAATGTAGATTGTAGATTATTAGAGGACACAAATTAAAATGATGACGAGGGCTGCGAGAAACGTTGACGCTATGCCTGTCGAGATTGGGTTAAGAGTGATTGGATTCATATTGACATGGTGTATTAGTGAACTATTACACCACAAAGGTAGGACACTTTTTTGAAATGGCAAAACTTTTGGAGAATTTTTTTGAAAAAATTCTCCAAGTGAAGAGTGAAGAATGAAGAATGAAGAATGAAGAATGAGGAATGAGGAATGAGGAATGAGGAATGAGGAATGAGGAATGAAGGATGAGAAAAGGCTGTGCCTTATTTACCTGGCGCAGCCTTTTCATCACTTCGAACTG
>CAMWQZ010000244.1 GCA_947176515.1 uncultured Bacteroidales bacterium
TCATTTCCAAACTTTACATGATTTCACTTCCAAACTTGTCACGATTTCATTTCCAAACTTGACATGGTTTTACTTCCAAACTTGACATAAAATCAGGGGGCTTGAAAAGTCATTTTGGAGTTTACGGTTAAGTTTTGTATCTTTGCTCTGATAATTAAGATAAAAGATACGACATGAAAACGATAAACTTTGCCGAACATAATTCTCTGGTGAGCCAATATCTTATGGAGCTGCGTAACGTCGACATCCAGCACGACCCGTTGCGTTTCCGCCGCAATCTTGAGCGTATTGGCGAGATAATGGCCTATGAAATCAGCAAGACGCTTGATTATAAACATATAGAGGTTACCACTCCTCTCGCAAAATGCGACTGCCCGGTTATTGACGATAAAATTGTACTGGCTACTATTTTCAGAGCCGGAATACCGTTCCATCAGGGTTTCTTACAGTATTTTGACCGTGCAGAGAACGCTTTTGTCTCAGCATACCGTAAGTACAAAGAGAAAGAGAATTTTGATATCTGCATCGAGTATCTCGCCTCGCCTCGTCTTGAGGGCAAGACCCTTGTGCTTTGCGACCCGATGCTTGCAACAGGAGCGTCTATGGAACTGAGCTATCGCGCTTTGCTCACAAAGGGCACACCGGCCAAGGTTCATATTGCGTCAGTAATCGCTTCGCGCAAGGCGGTCGATTATCTTGAGAGCGTAATGCCTGAGGACGCTACGCTTTGGGTAGGCGTGATTGACGATGAGATTAATGCTCACAGCTATATCGTGCCTGGTCTTGGTGATGCCGGTGATCTCGCTTACGGAGTAAAAGAATAAGACTCGTTGCGACCCGACCGCTATGGCTGGTGTTAAGAGTCTGGCCAAGGACACTGCCGTCTATGGCCTGAGTTCTATAGTAGGACGCTTTTTAAACTGGTGTCTCGTACCGCTCTATACTTCGCTGTTCTTGCCTGACGAGTACGGCGTGGTGACGTTTGTCTATACCGTCGTAGCACTCGCTCTGATTGTGCTGACCTACGGCATGGAGACAGGTTTCTTTCGATTTGCTAACCATGACCGATGGAAAGACCCTATGGAAGTCTACTCTACGGCGTTGCTCTCGCTTGCCGTAAGTTCGTCGGTTTTCGCTGTCGGAGTCTGTGCGTTTGCTGGCCCGATAAGCAAGGTTATGGAGTGTGACGGTCATAGTTCTTATGTGACGATTATGGCAGTGTGTGTGGCTATTGACGCCTTTTTGGCATTGCCATACAGCTATCTGCGTTATCGCAAAAGGCCGATACGCTTTGCAGTTATACGTCTGATTAATATAGCCGTCAATATCGGTCTAAACCTTTTCTTCCTTTTATTATGCCCGTGGCTGATGGATCATTGCCCGGCGACGGTGTCATGGTTCTATGTCGCTGATTTCGGCATAGGTTATATTTTTCTCTCCAATCTGATTGCCTCGCTTGTAAATTTTGTAATGATGTGGCCCGAGCTAAGAGGCTTCGCGTGGAGGTTTAACCGTAGGCTTTGGGGCGAGATGCTGCGCTATTCGGCTCCGCTACTCGTGCTCGGTGTGGCCGGAATTATGAATCAGACGGTCGATAAGTTGCTCTATCCCTCGCTTGCGCCTGATAAGGCCGATGCTATGGCAGGCCTCGGCATCTATGGCGCAAACTATAAGATTGCCATCGTGATGGTGATGTTTATCCAGGCGTTCCGCTTCGCTTATGAGCCTTTTATTTTTGCACAGGCTCGAGAAAAAGGCGATAGTAAAAATCAGGCTTATGCTGATGCAATGAAATATTTTATCATCTTCGGCCTGCTGATTTTTATGGGTGTAATGTTCTATCTCGATATATTGAAATACTTCATAGCTCCAGACTATTTCAGCGGACTTAAGGTTGTGCCGCTGATTATGTTAGCAGAATTGTTTTTCGGTATATTCTTCAATCTGTCACTGTGGTACAAACTCTCAGACAAAACAATCTGGGGCATGTGGTTCTCTCTCTTCGGGCTTGTGATAACCGTCGTGCTCAACATTGTATTGGTTCCCCATTACGGCTACATGGGTTGTGCGGTTGCAGCCCTGTGCAGCTACGGCGCTATGATGCTTGTGAGTTACTTCATTGGACAGTGGCAATATCCTATTGTCTATCCCTTGCGACGCATAGCAGCTTATTTCCTGTTGGCTGCAGTGATTTATGGTCTGGGCATGTACGCTCTGCCTCTCAGCGGAATCTGGGCTTATGTTATCCGTGCTGGATTACTGATTGTATTTGTTGCAATTGTAGCGCGCACTGAAAAGTTATCACTCTCATCATTATTACGACGATGAAAGTCACTCTTGTCAATCATAGCGATATCGTTGGCGGTGCATCTATGGTGTCATTGCGACTTCTTCATGCCCTGAGGGCTGAAGGCGTTGACGCGCGCATGATTGTCAAGCAAGCTAAAGGCGAGCCTGATGAATTTATCACTCCAATAGGTGGCGGCATGAAAGACAGGGCGGCATTTCTTGGCGAAAGGCTCCGCATTTTTACCGCCAATGGTTTCAATCGTGCCCAGCTTTTTAAGGTTTCGATTGCTGACCGCGGCTTGCCGGTTCATCGCCACCCTTGGATTGCCGATGCCGACATCGTGGCCCTCAATTGGTTCAATCAGGGCATGATGTCGCTTAATGAGATAAGGAATATTGCTTCACTTGGCAAACCGATTGTATGGACGATGCACGACATGTGGCCCATGACGGGGATTTGCCACCATGCTGGTGACTGCGAGCGCTATCGTTCGCGCTGTGTGGAGTGTCCGTTTTTAGGCCGTCCGCATCGCGCGTATGACCTCTCGACCAAAATATTTGACCGAAAGAAGAGGCTTTATGGTGACATAGACATTAATTTTGTTGCCGTAAGCCGTTGGCTTGCAGGCAAGGCAAAACAAAGCGCTCTTTTAGGCAATCAAAAGGTCGAGGTTATTAACAATGCCTTCCCCCTCGACCGTTACATGACAGCGCCACTACGTTCGCGCTCAGAGCTTGGCCTGCCGGATGATGGTAATAAGCTGGTAGTGATGTGTGCTGCCCGTCTCGACGATACGATTAAAGATTTGCCGTCGGCAATCGCAGCGCTCAATGCATGTGGTAAAGATGGGGGAGTCGCGGCAGTTTTCTGTGGCGATATACGTCAGCCACAGCTGTTTGATTCGTTGAAAATCCCTTACGTCCACCTTGGAAACATCCCTGACGCTGACCGCCTGGCTGACATCTACGCTCATTGCGCGGCTGTGCTGTCGAGCTCGCAGTTCGAGTCTCTGCCATCGACGCTTATTGAAGGAATGGCTGCAGGAGCCATCCCGGTAGGATTTGGTGGCGATGGGCGCGATGAAATAATTGATCATCTTGCTACCGGCTATCTTGCCCGAAAAGGAGATATTGATGATTTTGCAGCTGGCGTCCGTTGGGCTATGTCGGCTGATATATCGCGCGAGGCTCAGCATAATGCTGCGGC
>CAMWQZ010000245.1 GCA_947176515.1 uncultured Bacteroidales bacterium
CAGAGTTAGATGTGTATTAGAGTCTGATGTTTGTTTGGGTTATAAAATGGATAGTTGTATATATTATATGTGTATATAAAAACGAAACGCGAAAAGTGATGTCCACTCTCCGCGTTTCGCTTTTTATTGTAATTCTAAACTCTTCTTGTGTTACTTCGCAATAATCTTGGTAACTGTTTTGCCTGCTTTTACAAGGTAAAGTCCGGCAGCAGGGAGTGTGAACGCCGCGCCATCAGCTGCATGGCCTACATGGCTGCCGGTGATATTATAAATTTCAGCAGCCTTGCCGTTAACATAAAGGGTCATGCCGTTGAGTCTTACAGAAACATTTTCTGCTGTGATGTCGGCGATGCCTGAATAGGTTTCGGTTGTGATGCTGAGTTCAGCAGGGGTGCCTTCCGGGACAACAAGATAAGCCTTGTTGCGAGGCAAATTTGTGATGTCAGCCGTCACAAAACCGATTGAACCATCAGCGAGTTTACCTAATACGCGCATGGTCTTTTTGTCGTAAGGGGTCAGATTCTTATGCACAAGGTCTTTGTTGCAGAAGTAAACACCTTTAAGAAGGTTATCATTGATAGCCGCAGGGTTGCCACCGATACTGAGTTTATTGTTGGCGGCTGCATTTGATGAACACTTGATGATAACAGGTGTGCCTGCAGGGATAGCTTCGGTAACTTCTGTAAGGAATGCTTTGCCTTCGGCAACGGTGTTTACATAATAGGCTGTCATGCCTGTCGAATGGAAGTCGAATGGGAAGTCGGCATAAATCGTGGTGTAGTATTCGCCGTTATCCTCAAATTCAGGAGCCACACCGAAATAATTAGAATCGTCGGTGGTGATTGGGTGGAAATACCAACGGTAATAATCGCCGTTTTCGAGAGAGGTGACATATCCTTGGTCCTTTGAAGAGCGAGTGCCGTCGCCAATATAACGTGTTAGACCGCTATTGCGCCCGAATATGCTGTATGTGCCGAGATTCTTGTCTGCCAGACGGATACTCACGGGGTAGTTAATAATCTCGTAAACTCCGGTGCCCTGTGTCTGCAGGTCGTAATCCTGTTTCTTGCCATTAAGGTCTTTGACATAGATGACGGTTGCAGGGTCAGAAATGGTCTTATCATAATTCTTCCAAAGCTCAATGGCTCCAAGTTCGGCTGTCGTTGCCTGGAAATTGAGAGAGCCTTTGTCGTCAAGAACGTAGATGTAGCGCTCAGTCTTTGCATTTTGCACACGGTAATAACCATCACCGTCGAGGAGAGCCGAAGCCGACATAGCGGCCGAGCAGAAAAGTAAGGCTGCGATTGCTTTTTTCATTGCGTTAATCGAGTAATATTTTAATAGTAAATGCTTCCAATCTGGAAATAATGTGGCAAAATTACGCAAAAAAACCTTACTACAAAAGAATTAGATGTTAAAAGTCTGTGTAAACATCTATTCTTAAAGGTTAAATTTTTGCGTAAGGCTGCAAATTATTTCTTTTTTGGTAGGACTTTGCTTCCGAAGATTTGGGTAATGAGTGCACCGAGAAGCATGATTGCTGTGCAAACAATCAGAACCATTTTCACACCGCCGGAGTGGAGAACCATCGGAATGATGAACACTCCAGCCACCGCTCCAAGCTTACCG
Source organism: uncultured Bacteroidales bacterium (assembly GCA_947176515.1). GTDB lineage: Bacteria > Bacteroidota > Bacteroidia > Bacteroidales > Muribaculaceae > CAG-873. The sequence continues at coordinate 1,630 of CAMWQZ010000245.1, forward strand.
AACATTGCTGCAATACCCGAACCAGCGCCAAGGTCGTCAACATCGTAAATCTGAGTCGGCACGACAAAGGTTATCAGGTGAGGACCGGCATTAAGGCCTATTTCAAACACAAGGAAAGCCACAACAGAAACCCACAGGGGCAGATGACATTCATAGCCCCACAACAGCACTGCCATGCCTGCGGCTGACATAAGGAAACCTATCGACATAAGCGAAACATGCCACATGCGTCGCATAACAACCAGTCCTACCGCGAAGCCAATTACGATAAAGCTATTGATAATCGTGGTGAGCTCAACCGAATTGATAATCTTTGCCATACCCTCGGCATTACTCTTTTCAATGCCGAGCGCCATCACGAGGATAGGAAGGAATACACCGACGCCATAGACAGCAACTCCTTCACATGCCCAGGGAATACCGCTGAATATGACTTTCGAGAGATTGGCGCCTTTAAACATATCGAGCCAGGGTGTCGGTTTCGCTGCTACGAGTTTTTTTTCGGGTGTGATTACCACGTCAGACCCAAGAAAATATTTTGCTGCGGCTTCTGCCTTAGCAGTCTCACCTTTTTCCATCAGCCATCGCGGAGACTGCCGACAAGGAATACGGAGCACGAAGGTCAATGCACCTAAAGCTCCAGGTATAAGGAATAGCGAACTCCACTGCTCGGCTTTTAGACCGTGGGCAAGGATGAACCAACATAGTCCGGCAACAGCTACGAAGCCAAGAGCACTCGTGCTTTTAGCAACGCCAACCATAAACTCTTTCCAGCGGTCTGGCATTAGTTCGGATATGTAGTCAGAGTCGAGTGCATAGCCACCTCCGACCCCGACACCAATCATAAACAGACCCAATATCAGCATCCATTCATAGGGGAAAAGGTAAACTAATACCGAGAATACGGTTATCAGTATCGGGCAGAGACGATAATAGAACAGATATCCGTAACGATCGCTCAGACTCCCGATTATAGGAGAGCCGATAGCTATGCCAAGCAATCCGGCTGCGCCGAGCACTCCTTGCATAAACGATGACATCGAGTGATAGGCCGGTAAAAGCAACATCATTGGCATTACGATACCGACGAGACCTGACAGAACCGTGCCGATTATCTGCTCCATACTGCCAATAGCGAGCACTGAGAAATGCTGCCTGCGCAATGGCATAGTAGCGATGTTGTACTGCTGCGTATTATTTGTGCTATTATTGATGGTCTGAGCCATGAATGAATCTATGTTTATTTATTCTCTTGATTTTCTATATCTTTTACCCAACTGGTGTGGTCGGGAGCAGCAGTCTTATCCATCTTATAGAGAGGTAAGAGGAATAGCCAGGTTGTGATGCAGAACGGTCCGGTAAGAGTTGCAATGCCGAAAGGCATCATCAGTGCGTCCATACCGGCCTGAACAAAAACGGTGGCGATTGTTGCCGCTACGGCCCAAACAGCCGACCTCCAGTTTACTGAATAGAATGTGCATCCGATTGCGATAGCTGTCAGCACCGGGCTGAAGCCAAATAAGCCACTTGAAATGCTTGAGGCCGGAGCGCCATAAGCAATGGCGATGACAAGAGAGATAGCTGAACCGACAGCAGCCCAAATGCCAGCCGCGCGACTGCACACGAGCAGACCTACAAGGAAGAAGATACCAGTCACCCAAGAGTCGATAAGGAATACCTGAGCGATGCCTTTAAGCCAATACTGCGCGAGTGAACCGAAGCTCATGTCGAGCTGAGTGCTGGCGGCTGCGAGGTCAAGTGTTGGCTTGCTAAGTTCATCGCCGTCAAGACCGGTCATATAGCGTGTTGCCAGCAGGAATAGCCATGTGCAGAGAACAAATGGGAACGTAAGAGAATTGATT
>CAMWQZ010000246.1 GCA_947176515.1 uncultured Bacteroidales bacterium
ACGATAGTGCCTCTTGTCTCGTGGGCGCGGAGATGTGTTTAAGATACAGCTGACGAACTTGCCAAGGGCATCTTTGTCACCGAGTCTGCAACAACCACATTACCCCCCTGCGCCTCCGCCATAAAAGCAAAGAACAAACACACAATCGCTATCAGAACCGTTTTCATAATTCATCGTATAGAAATACTTCAACGGCAAAGATAGCTGATATATCTGGCTTTATGACCAAATCACCCTTAATTAGTCTTAACAGCGGTAATCTGTCTAAATTATTTCTGCTAAACAAGACAAAACCCCATACGAGCATATTAAACATCGTATGGGGTTATGGTGGTTGGTGGTAAATCGGGGTTATTGGGGAGTGAGGATGGCAAATTCGGGGATGGCTACGAAGGGGGCGCCTTCTATTTCGTCGAGAGCAGTGAAGCGGACGTAACGAGCGCTTATGGTTGCCGGGAAATAGACCTTCTGGGGAATTGGGTTATGCATGATATTGCTAAATTCGCCTGAGACAGCTGCCGGAGTCCAATTGTCACCATCATTGCTAAACTCGAGAGCGTAATGGAAAATCGTGCCACTCTTGTCACCAGTGCCACTTGGTTCGTAGACGAAGCCGGCGACTGGAACAACCGAACCCATATCTATTACAAACTGCTTTTCACCGTCGGTCTCATCTGAAATCCACCTCGTTGTATTGTCACCGTCAAATGCCTTGGCAACGTCAGCATCGTTACCCGAAGCTGAAACCACCTTCCAAGCGTCAGTAGCAAGTTTGCCATATCCGGGCAAATCAACGTTTGACTCAAGAGGCATAGATATTGAATAAGCCTCAAACATATCGAGGTTAACATCACCGCGCGATGACTTGACATTGAGTCGGAGAGCTTCGGGCGTTACAGCCGGGAACGTCAAAATGCGTTTGCGACCAATTGTAGTGCCTGAAGCAACTGGAGTCCAGACCCCGTCAATAAGCGCCTCTACATCAAATTCCTCGACATGCTGACCCTTAGAAAGGTCTTCGCCAAGCACAACGGCATTGATTTCTCCAGAAACTTTAACCTCGTTGTTTTTTGGCGTACCTGCCTTATTATCGGTGAAGTTAGCGTCAATCCACTGACGAAGCTCGGCAAGACGAGCAACATCGGCATCAGCAATAAGGCCGCGGCGGTCAGGCGGAATGTTAAGCAGCAATACAGAGTTGCGACCGACCGAATTGATATAAATTTCGGCAAGCTGACGGAGCGACTTAGGTTGCTCGGTGTCGTGGTAGAACCATCCCGGACGGATAGACACGTCGACTTCCGAAGGCCACCAGTAGAGGCGGTCAGCTTTTTCGATTATCTCACGGCCACCGAGATCGGGTGATTTTGCGAAAAGACCCAGTGCGTTGTTAATGCTATCAGACTCTGCAAGGATGCCGGTGACAAGTGCTGTTAGACTCCACTCAGTCTCACGACCGAGTCCTCTTTCGTTACCGACCCAACGCACATCGTCGCCCATGATAGCCATAACGGCGTCGGGCTGCAGTTGCTCGATTACGCTGCGGAAGCGCGTCCAATCATATTCTTGTTTTTTACCATTAGGACCCTCGCCGCAAGCGCCGTCGAACCACACTTCGTCAATACGGCCATAATTTGTCAACAACTCGGTCAGCTGAGCCACGAACATGTCGTTATAGCGAGGCGAATCGCCGTAGCACTCTGCGTTACGATCCCAGGGTGAGAGATAGAGTCCTAACTTCATACCATATTTGTCGCAAGCCGCGCGCAGGTCAGCAACCACATCGCCTTTGCCGTCGCGCCAGGGCGATGATGCGACCGAGTGGTCAGTGGTAGCCGTTGGCCACAGGCAGAAACCATCGTGATGCTTAGCTGTGAGAATTACGAGATTGAAACCGGCGTCTTTGAGAGCCTTGACCCACTGATCGGCGTCCAAATCAACAGGGTTAAATATCTCAGGCGACTCATTGCCATCGCCCCACTCGCGGTCTGTAAATGTGTTAACACCAAAATGGAGAAAGGCGGTGAGTTCAAGATTCTGCCAATCGAGCTGCTTCTGAGTCGGAACAACCCGTGATGCCATTTCAATCTTTTCGTCGAGAGTCGCCCCCTCGGGGAACACTACAGTTTTTTCTATCGTTTCTGCTTTATGCGTCGAACAAGCATATAGCAAACCCAGCGACAAAATAATCGCCGGGCTTAACTTGATATTTGGTAATAAAGACATAATTTAAATCCTTACTTAACTTTAAAGAAGAATGTGAAGTCAATCGGTTCAATTGCGAGACGATATTTGGGCAAGATATCTGGGCCACAAGTCGCTGTGCCGACACCAGTCTGCTCTGCATCGAGGTGTACTGTCACCATACCATCATCAACAAGCTCATTGAGGTGCTTGGCAGCCTGAATGTTCTCGTCAGAATAAGGAACAGCACTGAACTGGAACAGACGGTTTGAGGTAACGGTCAACAAATCACCATTGAAATCCACCGAACGCACGTCAGTGTGGTTACCGGCCGACTGAGGAACGATATAAGAATGGAAATCAGCCTTAGGAGAAGTGTTGTGGCGACCGATACGACCGGCAGTGTTACGGTCTACGTAGGTTTCTCCACCTCGACCAACATAGCTGACATTGCATGCAAGCGCTTCAGGAGTGCGATATGTCAGACCTACGCGTGGCATCGTCTTTATGGCTGCCGTGTCAGGCACAAACGAGCACTCTACCGCTAAGCGGTTGTCAGGACGGACTGAGTATTGGAAAGTTGCCGTACCAATCTGACGGTCCTTACTATTAAATATACGGGTATCGACTGTGAGGACGTTGTTTCTGAGCTTGCTTGAAACCACTTTCTGAGAAACCTTGTCAAGACCTTCTGCATTCCAGACTTTACCTGTTCCTGCAGGATGAGCGTCATTCTCAGTGAAGGGGCGGAATAGAGAGAGCGTTATCGGAGTTGACAACAGCTCTGTGCCACCTGACGACAGCGAAACAATAGCTCCAGTCACAGGATCGACTCTGAAGCTTACGCCCTCGGCGGTATATACATTGTTCTTACCTCTTAATTTAACAGGCGCTGAGTTATCAGCCAAATCACGGGTGCGGATAGCAAACTGCTCTTCTGCGATAGGATAACCGCCGGGGACCATAGCGGTTGCCTCGCGAGTAGTCCAGTCAACATTGAGGAATAATTCGTCATCAGCCTCACCCATAGACTGGGGATTAACGCCAAGATTAACCTTAACAGTTTCCTGAGGTGCGCAGGCAACATTTTTAACGCCTTGCGCTAATACGCGGCCTTCGGCAGTTACGAGCTTCCAACGCATATCAAACTTATCAAGGTTGGTAAAGAAATTCCAGTTGTGAACGTCAATCGTTATTGGTGAATCAGACACAAGTGTCGACTTAATATTACGATAAACCGCCTTTACCTCGGCAAGATGGGGATGAGGTGTACGATCAGAGCTAATGAGGCCGTTGCAGTTGAAT
>CAMWQZ010000247.1 GCA_947176515.1 uncultured Bacteroidales bacterium
GCATACGCTGTTACCGGTCCTTCTGGCCGAGCATCAAACTGGGCTTGCGATATGCGCAAACTCCGCCCATACAGCATCTACCCCGAACTTGATTTCGAAGAAGTTGTCGCCACCGAAGGCGACTCGATGGCCCGTTTCAAAGTGCGTATGCGCGAAATGGAAGAGTCGGCTAAGATTCTCTCGCAGCTCGTCGATAATATTCCCGATGGTGAATATTGCGTGAAAGTTCCCAAGGTGCTTAAATTGCCTGTCGGACGCTGGTTTACTGTTGTCGAAGGTTGCCGTGGCGCATTTGGTATTTATATTGAGAGCGACGGCGCAACCAAGCCATATCGTCTCAAACTTGCGCCTCCTTGCTTGCCTCTTGCCGGCGTGGTTGACCACATTACCCGTGGTTCAAAAATTGCCGACCTTATCACTATCGGAGGTTCCCTCGACTACATTGTCCCCGATATGGACCGCTAATCCTTAGGTAGTAACACAAGTGAATATATAGTAATTACATAACGTTATGCAAGATTTTTCAACAATAACCAACGCTATCCATTCGTTCCTTTTGTCATTTTTGCCCGGATGGCTCACAACGACAGTTGAATGTGTGCTCATTGGCGTAGGTCTTTTGCTTGTTTACGCGCTCTTAGCGCTGTTCTATATTTACTACGAGCGTAAAGTTTGTGCGGCTTTCCAGTGCCGTATCGGCCCAAACCGCGTGGGTCCTTGGGGCCTTCTCCAGAGTTTTGCCGATATGTTTAAGATTCTTATTAAAGAGCTTATCCACCTTAACCATATTGACAAATTCTTGTTTGCGCTTGCTCCTTACCTCGTGATTATCGCCTCGATGCTCGCCTTTGCGGTGTTGCCGTGGGGTAACGGTCTCCAGATTATTGATTTCAATATCGGTATATTCTTCCTCGTTGCCGTTTCTTCAATCGGTGTGCTTGGTATTCTTCTCGCAGGATGGTCAAGTAACAATAAATTCACACTAATCGGTGCTCTCCGTTCTGGCGCACAGATGGTCAGCTACGAGCTTTCTATCGGTCTTAGCGTCTTAACAATGGTCTGTCTCGCTGGTACTATGTCGGTGGGCGGAATCGTTGAAGAGCAGTCTGATTTATGGTTCATTTTCAAAGGTCATGTCCCTGCAATTATCGCATTTGTGATTTATCTCATTGCAGGTACTGCAGAAACAAACCGTGGCCCGTTTGACCTCCCTGAAGCAGAAAGTGAGCTTACGGCTGGTTACCATACTGAGTATTCTGGTATCCATTTCGGCTTCTTCTATCTTGCCGAATACCTCAACCTCTTCATCGTAGCCGGCGTTGCTTCGCTTCTCTTCTTTGGTGGCTGGATGCCTCTCCATATTCCTGGTTGGGATAGCTTTAATCATATTATGGACTATATTCCTTCAGTAGTGTGGTTCATAGGCAAGGCAATTGCCCTCTCCTTTATTATTATCTGGTTTAAGTGGACGTTCCCTCGTCTACGTATCGACCAGCTCCTCTCTCTCGAGTGGAAGTACCTTTTGCCAATTAACCTCTTTAACCTCGCGTTGATGGTTTGCATCATCGTATTTGGCTGGCACTTCTAATCCTATAGCATATAATATCATTACAATAAAAAAGAATCCATAACGGATAACAAACAGAATAACTAACAATGAGCGATAAATACGGTAAAGTTGCCCAGGTGATTGGCCCTGTTGTCGACGTTATTTTCGAAGGCGATGACAACCTTATTCCGCCTATTTACACAGCATTGAAAATTGACCGTCCCGACGGTTCGATGTTGATTCTTGAAGTTGAGCAGCACATCGGTGAAGACACCGTGCGTTGCGTCGCAATGGAGAGTACTGATGGTCTTCGTCGCGGTCTGCGTGTCGACAGCCTCGAACGTCCTATTGCCGTTCCCACAGGTGATCAGGTTAAAGGCCGTCTGTTGAATGTCATTGGCAATGCCATTGACAATCTGCCTGAACTTAACCGCGACAACTTACGCTCTATCCACCAGCCGGCTCCCGAATTTGAGGACCTTACAATCGGCACGGAGATTCTTTCTACCGGTATCAAGGTGATTGACCTTCTCGAACCCTACAGCAAAGGTGGTAAGATTGGTTTGTTCGGTGGTGCCGGTGTAGGTAAGACCGTGCTTATCATGGAGCTCATCAATAATATTGCTAAAGGACATGACGGATTCTCAGTCTTCACAGGTGTAGGCGAACGTACACGTGAGGGTAACGACCTTCTCCGTGAAATGATTGAGAGTGGTGTTATGAAGTATGGCGATAAATTTAAGGAAGGCATGGAGCGCGGCGAATGGAACCTTGCCGACGTTGATGTCGACCATCTTAAAGACTCTCAGGCGACCCTCGTGTTTGGTCAGATGAACGAACCGCCGGGTGCACGTCTTCGCGTAGCGCTTTCAGGTCTTACCGTTGCAGAGCAGTTCCGTGACCAGGCTGCTGGCGGAAAGGATGTGCTTCTCTTTATTGACAATATTTTCCGTTTCACTCAGGCTGGTTCTGAAGTGTCTGCACTTCTTGGCCGTATGCCTTCAGCTGTAGGTTATCAGCCGACACTTGCTTCTGAAATGGGTATGTTGCAGGAGCGAATCACTTCTACAAAGAATGGTTCTATCACTTCAGTTCAGGCAATCTATGTGCCTGCCGATGACTTGACTGACCCTGCTCCTGCTACTACGTTCAACTTCCTCGATGCTACCACAGTGTTGAGCCGTAAGATTGCCGAGCTCGGTATTTATCCGGCGGTTGATCCATTGGAATCAACCTCTCGAATCCTTGACCCCAATATTATCGGTGAGGATCATTATAATACTGCCCAGGCTGTAAAACAGCTTCTCCAGAAGTATAATGAGCTTCAGGATATCATTGCCATCCTTGGCGTTGATGAACTTTCTGACGAAGATAAACTTGTCGTTGCTCGTGCTCGTCGTGCACAACGTTTCCTTTCACAGCCCTTCCACGTCGCAGAGCAGTTTACTGGTCTGCCAGGTGTCATGGTGCCGCTTAGCGAGACCATTCGCGGTTTCAAGATGATTCTTAACGGCGAAATGGACGAATATCCCGAGCAGGCATTCCTCAACGTCGGTACAATAGACGAAGCTATCGAAAAGGGTAAGAAGCTCCTCAGTGAAGTAAAATAATAAGCCCTATAGAGCCTAATCAATCAGTCGACAAATGAAACTTAAAGTCATATCTCCAGAAGCTGTAAATTTTGAAGGTGAAGTCGAGGCAGTTACTCTGCCCGGCACAATGGGCGCTTTTACAGTGCTTAAAAATCATGCGTCATTAATCTCTACGCTTTCGGTAGGTGCGTTAGTATACACTACTGGCGGCGGTGAGCAGCGGATGGAAATTGAAGGTGGTATCGTCGATGTCGACAATAATGTTATCTCGGTGTGTCTTTATTGAGCTTATGAATAGAATATTTATAATTATAGCAG
>CAMWQZ010000248.1 GCA_947176515.1 uncultured Bacteroidales bacterium
CAATCCGAGAGAAATGTAGTAAGCCGGCCCACCAATAAATGAATTTGAACCATGCTGTTTGTAGAGTTGGGAGAGGGTAGATTCGATGAAGGCTGTGGCCGATCCTAAAATGGCGATTACCCACATCCAGAATATTGCACCCGGTCCTCCTAAGGCTATTGCAGTGGCTACTCCGGCAAGATTACCGGTGCCAACACGGCTCGCAATTGACACCATAAAGGCTTGAAATGAACTGATGGTGTGGCGATGAGAGTTGGTGTGCGGAGTATCAATTTTGCCTGAAGTGAGTAGAAGTCGAATCATTTCGCCAGCCATGCGGAACTGGACACCACGAGTTATTACAGTGAAATATATGGCGGCGACAAGCAACACGACTATCAATATATAGTCTGAAATGAAATTGCTTATTGCCTGAACGATGTTTAGCATTTATTTATTGATTTAATAGCGGATTAGCCGGATGAGCGATGGAATCTGGCAAGACGATTGAGGTTGAATCAGATTGAGCCGGAGCAATGTCAGTTAGTTTGCGTGGTTTAGGACGCAGGAAACCGAAGAACTTGTCAAAGTCTTTTTTGAATACGAGTCCTACGCCCTGAGTGGTCTGAGCTGTGCGGACAAAGTAGTTCTGGTCATTGTATCGGTTGTAGGCTTTTAGTCGCCAAGACCCTTTGGGGTTGAGGAGATACTCTATGTCGAAATCGCCTATAAATTGATTGGTATTTAGTGTCTTGTCGCGATAACCGAAGTTTCCGTTGAATAAGAGGCGGTTGTTGAGCAGACGGCTTGATAGGGCGACATCGACCTCAACATCAGAGAAGTCACCACGGTCGCTGCGTAGGTTGGGCGCTATGCTCCAGTCCTCGCTGAGCTTGCCAAGGATGCTACTAAGCTGACTTGAAATGGTGGATGATGCGACCGAGAAGAGCTCATTGCCCTTAGTTGTCGATGCCATATAATCAGGTGTATAGAAACGGTTAAGCGCCAAGAGGTAAATAATCTGACGGTTCATCATCTCCTTGGTGCTGACGATGCTACGCACTTTGCGATATGTGTCCTGGGTCAGCGTAGGGAATTCAAGGTCAAAGTCAATATCAGGCTGGCGCATGTCGCCGGTGACTTTTAAGAGTGCATGAACAGGTACGTTCGTGCGGTTAAGGTCTTTATCCTTAAGGAAAGTCTCGTCAAGGTCACTGAGATTGGCGTTAACGCCATAGGAGGCTTGTATATTCAGCTGAGCAGAATATGGGTCGCCGTGAAATGCGATTGTGCTGCCTTCCTTAATCGTGAAGTCCTTTATGATAATATCTTGAAGCGTGAAATTGTAACTGCCGCGATTAAGTGTGTATGTGCCATACATCTTGAGGTCGTTGTTAACAGATTCGTATGTCAGACGGAGATTACCGGAACCGTTGGCTTTTATCTCGTCGCCTCCGACAGGATCCATGATCAAAACCATACGCGCATCGGGAGTGATAGACATCTGAAGATCCATATTATAGGCCGACGGAGAATCATTGTTATCGCTACTTAGCTGATCGCGCAACTCGCGCACGACCGTTGGAATATTGTCAGCGGCCATAATAGAGTCGCGCATGGCTTTTGCCCGGCGGTCAGTGAAGGTGATAAACGAGAACTCTCCAGCATCAAGGCGGTCAGACAGCACGAAATTAAAAATCGATTTAGGCGCAGTCGACATATTTACACCGATGTTTACAACACCCGGTTCGCCTGAGATGGAAGCACGGCCGTTGCCATAAATGGTGCCGTACCAGACTGGACTCTGATGGGAATTGACGTTATAGCATAGGAAATCACGTGCGTCGGTTACAGCGAAATTAAATGTCGGTTCTTTAAAAAATGTATGATGGACGACGCCATTGAGCATCGCCGTATGACCGTTTTCATCATAAATGATGATGTCGTCGATATCTATCAGACCTGGGCGCAGCCGGATGGTATCGCTCGCCGAATACCATGTGTTTGTAAAGTCAATCTTGATGTTCAAATCATCGGCAAAAACATCGCCCTCCATGTCGATGTATTTGAATGTGCCAAATAGTCGGGCTTTGCCGGATGCATGACCTTTAAGGTCAGAAGCAAAAGCTGACATGAAGGGCTTCATGAAGCCAATGGGAACATGGTGAACATCGAAATTGATGTCAAGAGCTTCGCCGACGGGGAAAATGTCGCCGTAGACATGGGAGGTATGACCGGTGAGGCCATCGACTTTTGCGTTGAGGTTGAACGAACGTTTTTCGTTGTCCCAAAAGGCAACTATGTCAGCATCACCAAGTGTGCAGCGATTATAGCTGATACTGTCAACATGGAGATTGTTGCAATACAATTCGGGATTTTCGGTCAGCAAGCCGTGACCATGGAATGTTCCGGTCGCACGGCCTCCGATAAGAGCTTTTTCGATTTCGAGTGTTTCGAAGATATCGAGCAGGGTGATATTTGAAAGTGCAATCTCGATAGCGTCATCTTCTTCGGTAGAGACTATACCATTGATATCAATTGACTTATTCTCTGAGGCAAGGATAAAATTGTCGATGACATAGCGCTTTGGCTCGATAGAAATCCACGATGGATTGATGGACCATATGTCATTGCCGAATGTAAGTGTGCCTGGATTGAATGCGACTGTTGTTGCAAGCTGGTTGTTAAGGTCGCGTGAAAAGAGAGCAGAAAAGTTAAAAGCTCCGTTGATGGGTATCTTACGATCAATTAGCCAATCAATGTTGTTGTTGAGCCTATTATTAGAGCCGCTTATAGAAGCGGTCAGCGATAGATTACCTTTTTTAGTCGGAAATTTAATGTCGAATTTGACGTTTGACTGGTTGGTCACTGCATCAATATCAGCTGTAAGAGATGTGTTTTCAATTATACTATTTCCTTGACGTATGTAAGGGGCCGCAACGGCAAGGGTAGCAGCCTGATGTTCAGCTGAGAAGTGACCGCTAATATCAATTGGGTAAATAACCGCCATCGGTAAGTTGAGGAATTGGCAAAGCTGCTGGCAAGCGCCGATTTTGATGTTATAAACGAAATTATTTATTCGCTCGCGGCTGCTGTCTGTAGTGCGGTTGTCTGAATAGAGGGCAGGGAATACAGAAGCAACTATATCATTGAAGTCGTCTTTGATAGTCGAGAGCTGATAGGGTCCGTTAATATATGCGTTGACTATATCTGACGTAAGCAAGAGGCCGGGAGAGTCGAGGGTGGGGAAGGTTTCAAGAGTGAGATATTCGAGATTTATGTCGGTTGTGGATGGATTCCCGTCGGCAAACGATATGTCAGAAATCGACAGAGAGCCTGTAAGGTCATCAATGTTGTCAAACTCAAATTTAGCATTCGTAGCAGCAGAGAGAGCATAACCTTCGTATTTGTTTATCAGTCCGAGGGCATATGGCGCGAAGCGGTTGATGTCGAGCGAGGCCTCGATTGTCTTATGGCC
>CAMWQZ010000249.1 GCA_947176515.1 uncultured Bacteroidales bacterium
CTTTTCGCCAGTCTGATTGCCTCGCCTACGATGCAGGCAAGCAATGACGCTCACGGCGAAGGAAAGCTCGATCCCAAGGAAATCATCTTTGAGCACCTTGGCGACGGCTATGGCTGGGAAGTGCCCTTTAATCATCATAAGCGCATCCCCCTCCCGGTTATCGTATTTGGCAGCGATGGTTTGCACATCTTCTCGTCATCACGCATAACTGACGGTCAGGAATACGTCGATGGTAAGACCACATTTAAACTTGCTGGAAAAGATAGCGATTTCAAGGGCAAGGTGGTTGAGATTGTCGATGGTAAAGAAATACGACCTTTTGATATCTCGATAACCAAAAACGTTTGTGGTATCTTTATTGCGGCCCTAATTGTTATAGGTCTCATGCTTTGGCTGCGTGCACATATTCAAAAATATGGATTCAAAGCGCCGCGCAAAGGCCTCGGATTTCTTGAACTTCTGATAGATTTTATCTACGATTCAGTTATAAAGTCGACTCTCGGTCCTAAAGCACGAAAATTTGCGCCTTATCTGTTGACCGTTTTCTTCTTCATCTTTATAATGAACCTCCTTGGTCTGATAGTGATATTCCCGGGTGGTGCAAACTTGACTGGCAACATTGCTGTGACTTTGGTTCTCGCTGTGTTGACTTTCATTGTCACTAACCTGTTCGCTACTCGTCACTATTGGAAAGAGATATTTTGGCCAGAAGTGCCATTGTGGCTGAAATTTCCACTCCCTATCATGCCGGCCATTGAAATATTTGGCATGTTTACAAAGCCGGCTGCGTTGACAGTGCGTCTGTTCGCAAATATGATGGGCGGTCACATGATTGTGATTGTGCTTACTTTGCTCATCTTTATTTTTGCGGCAGTGAGTCCAGTTGCAGGAGGTGCAACCACTGTTGTATCGGTTCTCTTCTCAATCTTTATGCTTTTGATTGACGTGCTCGTCAGCTTCATCCAGGCTTACGTGTTCACAATGTTGTCCACTATCTTCATTTCTCTCGCACAGGTTGAAGAAGAGCATCTCAAAGAGGAGCATGAACATCAGTTACAGACTAAATAATAAACAAAATAAACATTTAAACTCATAAAAACTTACAATTATGTTAGCAGAACTTTCACTCACAGGTCTCGGCGCCAGCATCGGCGCAGCAATCGCAGCAATTGGTGCAGGTATCGGTATCGGTAAAATCGGTGCAGCAGCTATGGAAGCTATCGCACGTCAGCCCGAAGCAGCAGGCGATATCCGTAGTAACATGATCGTAATCGCCGCCCTCGTCGAAGGTGTTGCCCTCTTCGCCGTTATCGTCTGCGTACTTGCACTTTTCGTTTAATCTCTCTAAGCAAGGATAGATGGAATTATTCACGCCTGATTTCGGCCTGATATTTTGGATGTTCGTCGCCTTTGCGGTGCTCTTCTTCATTTTGTGGAAGTTCGCTTGGCCTGTCATCTTGAAAAATGTCGATAGCCGTGCCGACCTCATCGACAAGGGTGTGGAGTATGCCCAGAACGCTAAACAGCAGCTTGACAGTGCGCGCCAGCAGGCCGAAGAATATGTCGCCGAAGCGCGCCGTCAACAAGCTGAAATGTTGCGCGAAGCCGACCGTATTAAGACTCAGATTATCGAAGAAGCGCGTTCTGCCGCTCAGGTTGAGGCGCAAAAAGTCATGGATTCGGCAAAGGTGCAGATCCAGCAACAGCAAAAGGAGGCCGAACAGCAGTTCCGCAATCAGGTCAGCGAGTTTGCTCTCGACATTGCTGAAAAAGTTGTCAAAAACCAAATGTCCGACAAGCAGGCTCAGACTAAATTGGTCAATACCCTCTTAGACGAGATCGAAAGTAAAAACTAAAACAGCGTAATGAACGAAGGACTCATCCCACGCCGATATGCAAAAGCGCTCTATAAAGTTGCCGTTGACCGCGGTGACGCTGAGACGCTTTACGCATTGATGAATAAACTCGTCGATGCGGCTCTGGCAGAAACATCGCTCGCCAGTGTGGTTGCCAATCCGTTTGTCTCTGTTAGCGACAAATGTGAATTGATTAAGACTGCAGCAGGCAGCGGTGCGGACAACGCTACTTTTAACGATTTTCTTAAGCTTTTAGCCGAGAATAAACGTCTCGACATGGTTTTTGCTATCGCACGTGAGTTTACTGCTCTTTATCGTCGCGAAAAAAACATCTATAAAGTCGAGGTCGTGTCGGCCGCTCCTCTTTCTGCCGAAGACGAGTCACGTCTAAAGAAGATTATCGACACTAATCTGCAGGGAGGTTCGATGGAGTATAGCAGTAGCGTTAATCCAGACCTTATCGGTGGTTTCACCGTCACAATCGACAACCGCAAACTCGATGCCTCGGTCAGCAATGAGCTGAAGCAATTGCGCGTTAACCTATTAAAGTAATAACTATTATTTAGCCTTTAAGCATATACAATGATAAATCCAAGCGAGATTTCGGAAGTGCTGAAACAACAGCTCGAGAGCGTCAATTCAAAAGTGTCTTTTGAAGAAGTTGGCTCTGTGCTCGAAGTTGGCGATGGCGTAGCCCATGTCTATGGCCTCGACAACGTGTGTGCAAACGAATTGGTCGAATTCGAAAACGGTGTGAAAGGTGTCGCACTTAACCTCGAAGAGAGCAATGTCGGAGTGATTTTGCTCAACAACGTCAATAAGGTTGCCGAAGGTATGAGCGTGCGACGCACCGGTGAGATTGCATCTATTCCGGTTGGCGAGGGTCTCCTTGGCCGCGTTATTAATGTGCTCGGCGAACCCATCGACGGCCGTGGCCCTATCGAAGGCAAACTCATCAACTTGCCCCTCGAGCGTAAGGCTCCCGGCGTTATCTATCGTCAGCCAGTTAACCAGCCGCTCCAGACTGGTATCAAGGCTGTCGATTCGATGGTGCCCATCGGTCGCGGTCAGCGAGCGCTTATCATCGGTGACCGTCAGATTGGTAAGACTGCAATCGCAATTGACACCATCATCAATCAGCGCAAGAACTTCGAAGAAAGCAAGCCCGTATATTGTATCTACGTTGCAATCGGCCAGAAGGCATCTTCAGTAGCTGCTACAGTTGACACTCTTCGTCGCTTTGGAGCTCTTGATTACACTGTTGTCGTGGCTGCCACAGCTTCTGACTCAGCAGCCATGCGCTATTACTCACCTTTTGCCGGTGTTGCAATCGGTGAATATTTCCGCGATTCAGGCCGCGACGCTCTCATCGTTTACGATGACCTTTCTAAACAGGCGGTAGCCTATCGCGAAATCTCTCTTATCCTAAAACGCCCTTCGGGTCGCGAGGCTTATCCAGGTGATATCTTCTACCTCCACTCTCGTTTGCTCGAACGTGCGGCAAAAATTATCGACAATCAAGAAGTCGCTTCTAAGATGAACGACCTCCCCGAAGCTCTTAAACCAATCGTGAAGGGTGGGGGGTCTCTTAC
>CAMWQZ010000250.1 GCA_947176515.1 uncultured Bacteroidales bacterium
GAGCATCTGACTACGGATCAGAAGGTTACAGGTTTGAATCCTGTAGGAGTCACAATTGAGCTTGACCGCGAGGCCAGGCTCTTTTGTTTTTGCAGATGGGTCGGATAAGGCTAATAAGACCGATAAAGCCAGCCCCTCGCCGTGGGTTTAATTAATTGATATTCTACCTACGTTAAATATAAATTGACTTTCGCGAAAGAGTTACAAAGTTTTTTTGTAACTTTGCATGGTTTTCACGACAGATAGTGTTGACCCCCATTCATATCACTAAACAAAGTACTATCGTATGCGCGAAACAAAACGCGCCGTTCTTACGCTTGAAGACGGCACCACTTTCGAAGGCAAATCCTTCGGCTATGAAGCTTCTACATCTGGCGAAGTCGTTTTTAACACTGCCATGACCGGCTATCCCGAAAGCCTCACCGACCCGTCGTATGAGGGTCAGATATTGGTCACCACCTTCCCTCTTTTGGGCAACTATGGCGTTCCGCCGTCCGATGCCAACCCCATGATGAGCGACTATCTCGAAGACGCGCATATCCACTGCAAGGCAATCGTTGCTCAGGATTACTCATGGGACCACAGTCACTGGCTCGCCCAGCGTTCGCTGGCTGACTGGCTGAAAAGCGAAAAAATTCCCGGAATTTATGATATTGACACTCGCGCGCTGACCAAACATCTGCGTGAAAAAGGCTCTATGCTCGGCAAAATCACAATCGAAGGCTGCGGCGAAGTCGACTTCTATGACCCGAACCTCGAGAACCTCGTAGGCAAGACATCGACCGAAGGGGTGACCCTCTACGAACTCACTCCCGACGGGTCGTTTGCCACAACGCCACTCGACCCCGACCGACCTATCTTACCCGAGTCAGACAAAAAGACCGTGGTGCTGGTCGACTGCGGCGTGAAGCACAACATCATCCGCTGTCTCACGCGCAGAGGCGTAAGAGTTGTGCGTGTGCCCTGGGATTATGACTTCTCAAAAATAGCTTACGACGGCCTCTTTATCTCTAACGGCCCCGGAAATCCTGATTTTGCGACTACGACAGTCGAAAATCTGCGCAAGGCCCTCAAAGAGGACCGCCCCATCTGCGGCATCTGCATGGGAAATCAGTTGCTCGCCAAAGCAGCCGGCGCAACGACCTACAAACTCAAATATGGTCACCGCAGCCACAATCAGCCAGTGCGCCAAGCTGGAACCAACACTTGCTTCGTGACTTCTCAGAACCACGGCTTCGCTGTCGACTCGGCTACGCTTCCTGAAGATTGGGAACCGCTCTTCATAAACATGAACGACGGCACAAACGAAGGCATCCGCCATAAGTCAAAGCCCTTCTTCTCAGCGCAATTCCACCCCGAAGCGTCAAGCGGACCTAAGGACACGGAATTTCTTTTCGATACATTCATCAGCATGCTTTAATCACCCTCACCGATTATGAACACTACAGAACCGAAACAGAAAAAAATACAGAAAGTGCTGCTCTTAGGCAGCGGCGCGCTCAAAATCGGCGAGGCCGGTGAATTTGACTACTCAGGTTCGCAGGCGCTCAAGGCCCTGCGCGAAGAAGGCATCAACACCATATTGATTAACCCTAACATCGCAACCGTCCAGACATCTGACGGATTTGCCGATAAGATTTACTTCTTGCCCGTTACGCCCTACTTCGTTGAAAAAATCATCGAAAAAGAGCGCCCCGACGGCATAATGCTCGCTTTCGGCGGACAGACTGCGCTCAACTGCGGCGTTGCCCTCTACGAAAGCGGCGTGCTCGAGCGCTATGGCGTTGAAGTTCTCGGCACACCCGTCCGAGCCATCATGGACACTGAGGACCGCGAGCTATTCGTGAAAAAACTTGATGAAATCGACATCAAGACCATTAAGAGCGAGGCAGTCGACAATGTGGCCGACGCACTGCGCGTGGCCAACGACCTCGGCTACCCTGTCATCGTCCGCGCCGCCTATGCCCTCGGAGGCCTTGGCAGCGGCTTCTGCGACAACGACGAGCAGCTTGTTGCCCTCACTGAAAAAGCCCTCTCTTTCTCGCCTCAGGTACTTGTCGAGAAGTCGCTTAAGGGCTGGAAAGAAGTTGAATATGAAGTTGTCCGCGACCGTTTCGACAACTGTATCACGGTCTGCAACATGGAAAACTTTGACCCTCTCGGCATCCACACCGGCGAAAGTATCGTCGTAGCTCCGTCGCAGACTCTTTCAAACGACGACTACCACTATCTGCGTTCGCTCGCTATCAAAATTATACGCCACATCGGCATCGTAGGCGAATGTAACGTGCAGTATGCATTTGACCCGGCGTCGATGGACTATCGCGTCATAGAGGTTAACGCCCGTCTTAGCCGTTCGTCAGCCCTCGCGTCGAAGGCTACCGGCTATCCCCTCGCCTTTGTCGCCGCCAAGCTCGGTCTGGGCTACGGTCTCTTCGACCTCAAAAACTCTGTCACTCGCAGCACCTCGGCTTTCTTCGAACCGGCCCTCGACTACCTCGTGGTAAAAATACCTCGTTGGGACCTCGGTAAATTCCAGCGTGTCAACCGCGAAATCGGCTCTTCGATGAAGTCGGTTGGAGAGGTCATGGCAATCGGCCGCACATTTGAAGAGGCCATCCAAAAGGGCCTGCGCATGATCGGCCAGGGCATGCATGGCTTCGTCGGCAACAAAGACATCAAGATTGACGACATCGACCACGCTCTTGCCGACCCGACCGACAAACGCATCTTCGTAATCGCCAAAGCGATGCAAAACGGCTATGACGTCGAGCGCATCCACCAGCTGACTAAGATTGACCGTTGGTTCCTCTACAAGCTTCAGAACATCATCAACACCTCTGACGAGCTCTCGACATACTCCACCCTCGACCAGCTGCCCAAAGAGCTGCTACGCCTTGCCAAGCAACAAGGCTTCAGCGACTTCCAGATTGGACGCGCAGTGCTCAAAGAGAATATGACCGACACCGAAAAAACGATACTCGATGTTAGGTCTATGCGCAAGCAGTTAGGCATCGTGCCGGTCGTGAAACAGATTGACACCCTCGCCGCCGAATATCCAGCCCAGACCAACTACCTCTACCTTACTTATAATGGCAGCACGAATGACGTAGAGTATCTTCACGACCACCGCTCAATCGTCGTGCTCGGCTCAGGCGCCTACCGCATCGGCTCGTCAGTCGAATTTGACTGGTGCTCGGTCAACGCCCTGATGACCGTAAAGAAGCAAGGCTGGCGCTCGGTGATGATCAACTACAACCCCGAGACCGTGTCGACCGACTACGACATGTGTGACCGCCTCTACTTCGACGAGCTCTCGTTTGAGCGTGTGCTCGACGTCATCGATCTGGAGCAGCCCAGCGGTGTCATCGTCTCGGTGAGTGGTCAGATCCCCAACAATCTGGCCATGAAGCTCCACCGTCAGGGTG
>CAMWQZ010000251.1 GCA_947176515.1 uncultured Bacteroidales bacterium
AATTTTGAACGGCACATCACTCTTATCAACCCAATATAAGCATTGCGTCATTTTTCACTTCAAAAATCAGATTATTTAATAATTATTTGTATATTTGTCGATTATTAATACCTTACTCCTAAATCGATGAAAAGATTATTCACCCTAATCGTTGTCATTACCGCCATGTTGGCCGCTAACGCCCAGGCTCCGCGCGACAGTGTCATCCGACCATTCAACCGTCCTTTGATGCTTTCAGTAACTTACGGCAAAAACATTAACACTGGCGGAAACGAAAATGAGTACTGGTTCGGGCGCCAGCCGACTATTGTCAATGAAGTTGCATTCCGCTTGTCGTATATGTTTGGCCCCCGTTGGGGCATATACGGAGACTTTTATTTTAATTCTTTCTCTGACTGGAATCCGCCTCTCGACCTCGAGTGGTGGGATGAATTTAATTGTGGCGTACGCTCATCAGGCGGAGCCGGATTAGGGGCAATGTACCGATTTGAACATCGACGCTGGCAACTCTACGCAAGAGCAGGAGCTGGATTTGGCGACAGAGGAGAGGGACCCGATTTGACCCACTATATTGGTATTGGGGACGATGACTCTTGCTACGATGCCAAAGAGGTATTAGAAGCCCGTAGAATAACAGAGGTATCCTATATAAACTTTGGTGTTACAGGAGGCTATCGAATATCGCGTGTGTTTAGTATAATAATGGACATAAATTATCACTGTCCGCTTTCCTCGTCTAAAGTCGAATTCACTCATAAAACTAATCCCCATAATGGCTCGATACCTAAAATTCTCGACCGTAAAGTCTATCATTCGCGCTCTTGGGGTAATAATCTGACTATTTCTATCGGACTGCAGCTTCAATGCGAATTAAGCAAAAGATAACTCATAATGCCAAAGATATTATGTAACTTTGCAGTCTGAAAAACTATATTAACTCATTGGCAATGATATTCTACCGCATATACCAGCTCTTAATAATGCTGCCGATTTTACTGACAGCCACTATTTTAGCCGCAATCTTAACTGCCCTTGGCTCAATACTTTTCGGTGGCAAATGGTGGGGATATTGGCCGGCGCATATCTGGGCAAAGCTTTTCTGCATAATGACTTTTGTTAAAGTCACGGTTGTCGGGCGTGAGAATATTTCAAAAGGAACGTCTTATGTCTTTGTCGCCAATCATCAAGGAGCTTACGATATTTTTTCAATTTACGGCTATCTCAACCATAATTTCAAGTGGATGATGAAAAAAAGCCTCGAACGAATTCCTCTCGTGGGCTATAGCTGCCGAAAAGCCGGACATATCTATGTTGACAATCACTCTCCTGCCGCTATACGCCAGACTATGCAAGACGCTGAAAAACAACTCGCCGGCGGCATGTCTGTAGTCGTCTTTCCTGAAGGCTCACGCACTTTCGACGGTAAGGTTCACGCGTTCCGTCGCGGAGCTTACACGCTCGCCGTTGAGTTTGGGTTGCCAGTCGTACCGGTGACAATAGATGGAGCTTTTGATGTGATGCCGCGCACATCTTGGCTACCTCGTCCTGGTCATATAAAACTCACTATCCATCAACCGATTGAAGCGCCTGCCGACGGTCACGACCTCAAAAATTTAATTGAACAATCAAGAAAAACAATAATTTCTGCATTGCCTGCTGAACTTTCTGAACAATAAGTTTGTTTAAAATACAGCATTAAAAATATAGACTGATCATGAATCTAAAAAATCTCATAGCTTCTTTGCTCCCGATAGCAGCTGTTGCCGCTCTTTCGTCATGTTCTAACCATCCTGAAATAGAAGGTACATGGACAGGAACCCCCACTCGGATTGATAATATTTCAGCGGCCTGCGACGCAAGCGCAACGATGTCAATTAGTTTTACCCAAGATAAAGATTCAGCCGAGAGTGGTGAGATTACCATATCAGCTCTTATTGATGCAAATCAACCCGTTACTTCGACTACTGACGGCTTGGACCAGCCTTATGAAGTAAGCGTGGCCGCTACAGCTGTAATCACTGGACATTGGTCTTATGAAGAGGACGGTGACGATGATATACTAATCACGCTTGACCCTTCGACTCTACAAGTCAACGTTGACCCTAATGGCGTAACATTCTCTAATGATGTGCTTACCGAAACCCAGCAGCCTTTGCTTGACTCTCTTTCAAGCGCCACGGCTGACGCTTGGAAAAAATCTCTAACTAAAGCCATGGCTGAGCGCTTTTACGACATAAATAAAATTTCTGACATAAAAGTCCGCAATGGCATTATGTCATGTGAAATCCATGACCGCGACTTCACTTTCCGTCGCGTAAGCGAATAATTAGATTCTGATTGTATTTCCAACATAATAAGTTAAGGCTCGTGCATAACGAGCCTTTATTTTTTACCTTAAATCTCTTTGCCTTCTCTTTATTTGCAGTATCTTCTAAAATACACTACCTTTGCATGTATGAAGCGTGTATTTTTGACTGCCATAATTACAGTTGCGGTAGCATTACTCTGCCAAGCTGCTCAGAGCCCTAAGAGAGAATTCCGAGGAGCCTGGTTGCACACTGTCTTTCAAGACCAGTACAAACGTCAATCGACTCAGCAAAATAAAAAATATATAAGTGATCAGCTTGACCTGTTAAAAAAAGCCGGTATCAATGCGGTCTTCTTTCAGGTGCGCCCCCAGTCTGACGCATTTTATAAGAGCTCTTATGAACCTTGGAGCATATATCTCACCGATGGTGGAAAAGCGCCATCGCCATACTGGGATCCACTGCAATATATCATTGACGAAGCTCACGCCCGTGGCATGGAGCTGCATGCTTGGCTCAACCCATATCGCGTAACCTCCTCAAAAAAACAGACTGTTCCGCCAGGACATCTCTATCATAAGCATCCCGAACGCTTCGTAAAATATGACGGCAAGGTTTATTTCGACCCCGGCTATCCTGAAAATCAAACTTACATAGAAAAAATCGTCACCGATATAGTAAGCCGTTACGACATTGACGGCATCCATTTCGACGACTATTTCTATCCATATCCAGTCAAAGGCGTGCCCTTTCCTGACAATAAATCTTATGCAAAATACGGCAGAGGCAAAAATCGCAATGACTGGCGACGTGACAATGTCAATAACTTGATTAAGGGAGTGGCCGGAAAGATTAAAGAGATAAAGCCTTGGGTGCGTTTTGGTGTAAGCCCATTTGGTATCTGGCGTAACAAAAAGAGCGACAAGCGCGGCAGCGACACTAACGGTCTCGAAAATTACGATGACCTGTATGCCGATGTGACTTTATGGGCTCAAAAAGGCTGGGTAGACTATCTAATACCCCAGTTATATTGGGAGATAGAGCACCCTCGCGCCTCCTACGCCGTACTCGTCGACTGGTGGAACAATAATGCCGCTGACCGTCATGTATATAT
>CAMWQZ010000252.1 GCA_947176515.1 uncultured Bacteroidales bacterium
GTGTAATCTGCAACAATGCCCCAAAATGATTGGTCTGAACTATTAGTGAGTTTAGCGCGCCATGTATATGAGTCTCCGCGTTCCCAATTCTCGTCCTGCGAAAGTGAAAAGTTAATGTGCTGAGAAGGCGAAAGTTTGTTAATAGCAAGAAAGATAGCATTGTTCCATACATCGACCGAGTCACCGGCGATAGAGACATTCTCAGCAGCAATACGGTTACCGGTTTCAGTCAGACGGCGTTCAAGCAGTTCGATTGTCTTGTCATAAACCTCCATATAATAAGTAATATTATGACCGTACCAGTCAAAAGAAGTGTCGAGTTCTTGCTTGGTAACTCCATGATGCGCTAAAACCGATTGCAACATTATCAGTTTGGAGGAGTCTGTGCGGTAGTCGTTACGATTCAAATCAACAACAGATTCCCCTACATGAATATCAGCAAGCAGCGCTGCCATCTCGTCGGGCTGAATAACATATCCCGGAACAGATTTACAAGAGATAGCCAACAATGCTATCACAGCAATAGCGCAATATTTACCACGTAAGATTTTCATTTATCAGCGGAGTTATCTGCCTCAACATTGTTCTCTTTAGGTGCTCCACCTAAATATTTTGAATAGAAGATAATGAGAATAGCCATCCCGACACTAATAGCCGCGTCTGCAAAATTGAATACAGGGTCAAAAAATGAAAATGTCTTACCTCCTAAAAGCGGTAACCAGTCTGGCCACTGAAATGAGAATAGCGGAAAATAAAACATGTCGACTACCAGGCCGTGGAAAATAGGAGCATAGCCTTCTCCCCAAGGAACAAACTGAGCAATCTGCGGCGGATAGGGATTAGTGAATATCTCACCATAAAACACACAATCGAAGATATTACCAGCAGCGCCTGCGGTAATAAGAGCTACGCATGCAACGAAGCCTTTTGGGTAATAATCTTTCCTACACAGTCGGCAAATTATCCAAATTAGGACGCCGACAGCAACTATACGGAACAATGTTAAGAATAGCTTGCTGCCAAACTCCATGCCGAAAGCCATGCCGTTGTTTTGAACAAAGCGAATATGAAACCAAGAGAAGATTTCGAAATCCTCTCCCCAATACATGCGTGTTTTAACCCAAACTTTGATAAGCTGGTCGATGATTATTACTAACAGTATTATTGCTGAGGCAAGCCAAGCTTTGGAAGTCTTCATGAAATCAGGATTGTTTTTCTCCAGTTTTTGGATTGATACTCAAAGTAGCGTGGGGAACTGCGCGCAACCGTTCTTTAGGAATAAGCTGTCCTGTTACTCGACAGATACCGTAAGTCTTATTTTCAATACGAACTAATGCCGCATTAAGATGATTGATAAACGTAAGCTGTCGTTCGGCCAAACGAGCGGCCTCTTCGCGGCCAAGTGTCGACGCTCCTTCCTCAAGCACTTTAAAAGTGGGGGATGTATCGGCAACGTCATTGCCATAACCATTACGAAGGCTTGCGCAGAGATTTTCATATTCTGCGCGAGCCTTCTCAAGTTTTTCAAGAATGAGCTCCTTAAATTCAAGGAGCTCTTCATCAGAGTATCTTGTCTTTTCTGACATTGCCAAGCCTTAACGTTTTAAGGATATTGATACGGGTACCTCAATACCGTCAATATCAAGCACTTCAACGTTGTCTTTACCTTCGAGCGAGTCAATGCCAATATTTTCAGCCAAAACTTGACGAGCAATGTAATCACCAAATGCACGGACAGCCTCGTCAATTTCAGCGTTAGGAGCAAACGTAACTTCAATGCGGTCAGTGATATCGTAATTACGTGTCTTACGAATATTCTGCACACGGTTAATTATGTCACGAGCCAGACCTTCGAGACGCAGTTCGGGTGTAACGGTTACGTCTAACGCAACGGTCAGATTTCCGTCATTAGCAACAAGCCAACCGGGTATATCTTCTGAAAGAATCTCAACATCACCAAGGTCAATGCGAGCAGTGTTACCATCTGGTAAAGTTACATCAATGAAGCCATCTTTTTCAAAAGATATAATCTGGGGGTTATCAAGTGATTGCAACACAGCAGCTGCCGCCTTCATCTGCTTGCCGAGTTTCGGCCCAAGTTTCTTGAAATCAGGTTTAACTCGCTTGACTAATATACCCTCATCATTACCAACAATACGTAACTCCTTAACATTGACTTCTCCGAGGATAAGGTCTTTCATACATTCAAGTGCATGACGCTGAGCCTCGTCGACAGCAGGCACCATTATCGCAGTCAATGGCTGGCGCACCTTTATATTAATCTTTCTACGCAACGCAAGCACCATAGACGTCACACGCTGAGCGATTGACATACGCTCTTCAAGCTCTTTATCAATATCAGCATCGTTTGCAACAGGATAAAGGGCAACGTGCACTGACGAATCATCACCTGTCAAATCTCGATAAAGCTGATCAGAATAGAAAGGTGCTATCGGGGCCATGAGCTTAGCGACAGTTAACAGACAAGTATACAGGGTCTGATATGCTGAAAGCTTATCATCGTTCATCTCACCTCCCCAGAAACGCTTGCGATTGAGACGGACATACCAGTTTGAAAGATTGTCGATAACAAAGTCATTGATTGCACGTGCAGCCTTCGTGGGCTCGAGATCATCAAGAGCCGCTTCGGTCTCTTTGATAAGGGTGTTAAGAAGCGAGATAATCCAGCGGTCAATTTCGGGACGGTCTTTCACCGGTATTTCGGGTGCCGAACCATCAAAGCCATCAACGTTGGCATAGAGAGCAAAGAACGAGTAAGTATTATAAAGGGTCGAGAAGAGTTTGCGAGAAACTTCAGTCACACCTTCAGGATTGAATTTCAGATTATCCCACGGAGCAGAGTTAGCAATCATATACCAACGCAGCGGATCTGAACCAAATTTCTCAATAGTTGTAAATGGATCTACTGCATTGCCGAGTCGCTTTGACATCTTGTCGCCATTTTTATCAAGTACAAGACCATTGGAGATAACAGACTTGAAGGCGATGCTATCAAAAACCATGCCTCCGATAGCATGCAATGTAAAGAACCATCCGCGTGTCTGATCAACACCCTCAGCTATAAAATCAGCCGGATATGCTGCGCCAGAGTCAAGGAGCTCTTTATTCTCAAATGGATAATGCAACTGAGCATAAGGCATAGAACCCGAATCAAACCATACGTCAATCAAGTCTGTCTCACGATGCATCGGTTTACCCGATTCAGAGACAAGAACAATATCATCAACGTAAGGACGATGAAGGTCAATTTTCTCATAATTTGCCTTGGTATAGTCGCCGGGGATAAAGCCTTTATCTTTATATGGATTTGACTTCATCACTCCAGCAGCAACAGACTTTTCGATTTCATTATAAAGTTGCTCAACGCTGGCTATGCAAAATTCTTCCTTA
>CAMWQZ010000253.1 GCA_947176515.1 uncultured Bacteroidales bacterium
GTTCCATAAGCCATCGTGGGGTAGAAGTGGCTCCACATATACCTATCTTTTCGGCGCCTTGAAGCCATTCAGGCTGAAGATAAGAGGCATTGGCAACAAGATGAGTGCGAGGGTTTACGTCGAGACAGTGGTTATATAGGATTTTGCCATTACTGCTTTTGGTTCCGGCTACGAATAAGATGACTTCATGGTCAGCAGCAAATTGCTTGAGATGCTCAACGCGATTGCTGACTCGGCGACATATTGTGTCGAATGACTCAAAACGAGCTTCCGGAGATTTACGACGTTTGATTTCCTCGATAATTGTGCGGAAGCCTTCGAGTGACTTTGTTGTCTGGGAATAGAGGGCGATGTCGCGCGTGAAGTCAATCTTATCGAGACCATCAAGGTCTTCTACCACTATTGCCTTGCCGTCGGTCTGACCGACAAGCCCATTGACCTCGGCATGGCCGAGTTTGCCGTAAATTACAATCTGGGGTTGTGGGCCCGGTCGGTTAAAAGCACTTTTTATGCGTTCCTGAAGTTTTAGCACGACAGGGCATGTAGCATCGATGATGCGTATGTTATTACGCCGTGCCAGTTCATAAGTAGAGGGCGGTTCGCCATGAGCGCGGAGCAAAACCTTAACGTCGCGGAGAGAAGCAAGTTGTTCGTGAGTAATCGTGCTAAGGCCTTTGGCTTGCAAGCGTTCGACCTCATCGCTATTGTGGACTATGTCACCGAGACAATAAAGCGAGCCGTCAGAAGCAAGTTGTTCTTCGGCTTTGCCGATGGCTGCCGTAACTCCGAAGCAAAAACCGGAATCTTTATCAATTTCAATTAGCGCCATTAGCTATGGAGGGCTTTGTTGACTTGTTGTTCGAGCCAAGCGTCCTGCTCTTCGTGGGTCATGTAGCTATTGTCAAGGTCGATTGCATCGTCGGCTCGGCGCAAGGGGCTTTCAGCACGGGTTTCGTCGATATGGTCGCGACGCACAACGTTTGCAAGAACTTCTTCGTAGTTAACATTGTCGCCCTTATCACTCATTTCAAGAAAGCGGCGACGAGCGCGCATCTCAGCCGAAGCATTTACAAAAATCTTTAGTTCGGCGTTAGGGAAGACGGTTGTACCTATGTCGCGGCCATCCATAACTATGCCTTTATCCTTGCCGAGCGAGCGCTGCATAGCGGTAAGAGCCGCGCGAACCTCTTTAATAGCAGCGATTGGAGAAACGTTGTCTGATACGCGAAGCTGACGGATTTCGGTTTCAACGTCTTCGCCGTTCAAAAGTGTATGCTGGGTGCCGTCGGGCATTGGTCTGAAATCAATGCTAATAGAGGGTAATACCGAGATTAAGGCAGAGGTATCAATATTGCCTTGAGCATCAATCATGTTGTTGTTAAGTGCATACAAAGTGACTGCGCGATACATTGCACCAGAGTCGATGTAGCGGTATCCGATTTTTGCCGCGAGAGCGCGAGCCATAGTGCTTTTGCCAGACGAAGAGTATCCGTCAATGGCTATTATAATTTTCTTATCACTCATAATCTTAAAATTAGTTGATGAGCTGGCTGAGATTGCAATTTAAGTTTAGCATGAAAGTTGTTGCGCCGGTGTGAGGCTGAGCGAGGGCTATTCCTATACTGAAACTGCGAACATTTAGGCCTGCAGCAATTGAAAAGCCTGAAAGCATATTGCGCGAATACGTCGCCATATCGGTACGAGTCTTGTAATTGTATCCTAAGCCGATATAAAAGTTTTCACTTGAAATTAAATCAGCGCCAAAGACAAGGTGACGGAAAAGATTTGACTTGAAAGAGTCTTTAATTACGGGCTCGTGGTCGGTTGAACCATCGCCGGTTTCTACATAAGGTAATGACCATTTTGTAAGATTCCATGCAGTGATTGAAAAACGCACAGGGAAAGTGCCAAATGATTGTGACCAACCAAGACGGATGTCGAACGGCAAGCGGTCGTAGGCCTGGTCAAAACGCTTCACTTGGCCTCCGAGATTAGCGGCAACGAGTGAGAGCGAAAGGTCGCTTTCATCATTATAATAATTGATACCAAGGTCTGTTGAAATTGCAAAAGCGCTATAATCGGCATATCCGCTGTAAAGCATTTTGATGTCAATACCACCGCGGAGGCGGTCAGTGATGTCGTGAGAATATGTGCCACCGAAAGCGACATCTTTAGGAGAGAAAGAGCCTACAATCGATCCATCAGGAAGTGTTTCGGTCATTGAGCCATAACCAAAATAACGGACTGAAGCGGACCAAGCACCATGGTCACCGGCAGAATGGGCGTATCGGATTCCGGCAAAATTTGAACCACCGACGTAGTGCATGTAATTAAGTGCAATCTGTCCTGACATTTCCGAACCAAGCAACGCCGGGTTTTGGTCGGAAGTTGAAAGTTCGTCATCTACAAGCGAAATATTTACACCTCCGAGACCATAAAGTTTTGAAGATGAAGATATGTTTAAAAAGTTATATGCGTTAGAGCCATCTTGAGCTGATAGGCTCATTATGGTTATAAACGAGAGCATAGTGCTCACAAAAAGTATTTTTTTTAACAAAGAGCTCATAAACTATGTAGGCGAAACATGATTGTGAGATGTTTCGAGTGTAAAATTACATAATAATGTTGATATTTTGAGTGTGTTTTGAAATTTTATTCAGTGATTAAATAATGTTAAATAATCATATGCCAAAAAAAACAAAAGGATTGAACTCAATGTTTCAAAAGAAATTATAGTGCAGAATAATTGTAGAATATATAATATGAAATCATCTAAATGTGCTCTCGTATTAGCGCTAATGGCTTGCGCGACAGTGAGCGACGAATTTTTGGTTAAGGGTAGGGAACTACCGTCAAATTTTAAGACGAGTCAACCGATTAGGCCGACAGTCTACTCTGATAGCTTGAGTGAAGAAAAAGAAATCGGAGAAGCTGACGACATCCAATGGTGGCACCGTTTTGGTGATAGTGTGCTTGATTCTCTTATCACGATTGCAACTGAGCGTAACTATAACCTTTCAATGGCGGTGCGTCAGGTCGCAATAGCCAAACAAGGAGTCACATCGGCTAAAGCCGGATATTATCCGCAGGTCGATATAAACGCCGGGTGGACTCGGACTCGTGAATCAGGGGCAATCGTCGGAAAACATGGGGCGGCAAATGTGGCGTCATATTGGAATGGCGGTGCGACTATGAGTTGGGAAGTAGACTTGTTTGGTAAAGTGACTGCAGCTGTCAAACAAAGTAAGACTCAAGTTAGACTAAGTAAAGCTGAGAGCGCAGCAGCTATGTTGACCCTTCAGGCAGAAGTCGCTACGGCATATGTTAATCTTAGAATGTATCAGGCAGAGATGAATGTGGCAGAAACACATGCCGAAAATCAGCTCAAGGTGGTTAAAATCACAGAAGCC
>CAMWQZ010000254.1 GCA_947176515.1 uncultured Bacteroidales bacterium
GGTGACGGCTGGGCATACGATATTGGTTTTGCCGGACTCGACCATGTGCTTGCGTCAGGCGAGCCGATTAAGATATTGGTAATGGACACCGAGTGTTACTCAAACACAGGCGGCCAGCTGTCAAAAGCTACTCCGCGAGCCGCAGTTGCCAAATATGCCCCCGACGGAAAGTCGACACCTAAGAAAAACTTAGGCCGCATGATGATGACTTATGGGAATGTCTACGTTGCCTCTGTGGCATTAGGAGCTAACTATCAGCAGGCAATCGACGCCCTCACTGAAGCCGAGCGTTTCCCCGGTCCGGCGATTGTGATAGCCTATTGCCCGTGTATCAATCACGGCATACGCCCGGGACTCGGACACTCGATTATTGAGGAGCGTCGCGCAGTCGAAGCCGGTTACTGGCCTCTCTATCGCTTCAATCCGCTTAACGCCGAGTCGCCGTTAACCATCGACAGTGCAATTCCCGGCCCAGATAACAGTGGTCATAACGGCTCATCGCCGCTCACAGACTCGCCATCTTATCCCGGGGCGCCCGAACCGCTTGACGACGTTCACGGCTTTATAATGGGTGATGACCGTTATATGGATTTGCAGATGGTAGCGCCACAACGCGCCGATGTGCTTAGACCTCGCTTGCAAGAAGACTGCAACCTCGAGAACTCCGCTCTAAAAAAACTAAGTCGATAAGGTTACTCAGCTAAAAATAAGAGAAGGGTAGAGCAATTTTCTCCACCGCGCGGCCTTGACGGACAATATAAAGACCAGGAGCGAGGCCGTCGGTTGAGTTGCCAACCTTGACGCCGTTAAGGTTGTAGACCTCGTAGGGGGTGGAGTAGTCAATCTCGCAACTGTCAGAATTGTTCAATACATCCTCGATGCCACTTGATTCTATTCCTTTAATGTGACGGAATAAACACCATACAGGAAGTGACTTGAATGTATTGACAGCCTCGTCAGGAACATACAGCGTAGCGCTTCGGAAAACTTTAGCCGAAAAAATATCCGTATCGAGTTCACATGGTTTCTGAGTCGGATAGATGATTGTTTTTATCATATCACAGCCATAAAATGCTTGTGTACCAATCTTATTTAACTTCTTAGATAAGGTCAACGAAGTCAGAGCACTGCAGTCGTAAAAAGCGTACGATCCGATAGTTTCGACTGATTCCGGGGTTATAAAATCACCTTCTAAATCTAAGGGAGCGAAATATATGAATGATTTATCAGGACCATAAATGAAGCCGTCCTCAGCTATCGCGCCTTCGCGTGGATAGCTGATTATTATTCCCGATGAAAAAGGATTAGTAACTCCATAAGGACAAGCCGATCTTATCAAACTATCGCATTTGTAAAAAACATCCCAACCGATATAGGTGACAGAGTTGGGTATTACTGCCCAAGTCAGACTGCTGCAATATTCGAAGGCAGACGGGTCGATATAAGTTACAGAGTTAGGAATTACCACCGAAGTCAGTGCGGTACACCAGGAGAAAGCACAACGGCCAATAGACTGGACAGAGTTACCGATTGATACCGAAGTTAGGCTGCTGCACGAGTAAAAAGCCCACATCCCTATAGCCTGGACGGAGTTGGGGATTTCAACCGATGTCAAGCTACTGCAGCCGAGGAATGCATAAGGGCCAATCGAGGTGACGGAGTTGGGAATTGCAATCGCTGTTAGAGAGCTGCAGTTATTGAAAACACTGCTTCCAATCGAGGTGACACAATTGGAGATTTCTACCGTAGTCAGGCCACTACAGCCAGCGAATACACTGTTTTCGATTAAGGTGACTGAGTTGGGGATTTCCACTGCAGTCAGGCTACTACACCCGGCAAATGCATCGTGTCTGATAGTCGTGACAGAGTTGGGAATTACGATTGAAGTCATTTCGCGGCATAGTTGGAAAGCATAACCACCAATTTCTGTTAGAGTGTACTCTACATCGCCGTCTTGAGGATTTGAGGGTAAAACCAAGTCTCCCGAAACTCTATTTCCCGGAACGTCTCCATACTGATTACCATCTGCAGTCTTACATGTTTTGGCATTTGGGTCGATAACTGTGTAGGTGATGGTTTGACCTTTGTACTCATATGTGAAATTCCCAGCGAAGGTTTGGATGGCGTACAGAATCGCAAGAAGTAGTAATAAAAGTTTTTTCATTACATTGTGATTTTAAATTTTATGGATAAACCCTTGATGCATGGCAATCAACCGACAGCCATGTGCAAATTTACAAAAGAATGAAAAATAAAAAGTGAAAAATCCTTCATTTTTCACTTTTTATTCTTCATTCACTTTGTGTATAGTGGATTATTTCACTTCGCCGACGGCGCGGATGGTTTGGGTTGGAGTGTTGGGGTCATTGGTTATAAGGGAGATGCGCGCGTTGAGGATTTTGTCGGGCAGCAGGCAGGGGTCGGCGGTGACGGTGATGGTCGCTGATTTGCCTTTTTTGATTGATGTGTGGTCGATAGAGACCGTTACGCCGCGGTCGGCAGTGTAGACGCGGCGCACTTCGAGGGTCGACTGGCCGCGGTTGGTGAGCGTGAGGGTGCGTGTCGCCACTTCGCCAGGTTCTAATCGTCCGAAATCAACATTGCTGTCTGACAGCTCCGCTACAGGTGCTTTCTCTACATCCGCCGGGCTGAGCGACGAAAAATCCTCTTTAACTATGGCTGTAAACGGCAGCGCAAACTGCTCGCTACCGGTCGATATGATTACAGAGTCCTCGACGAGGCCCCAAAGGTCAGAGTCGGCTGAACGGAAGTAGCTAATCACCGTGAGCTGTTCACCGGGACCGACTGTCTTTGGCTCGAAGGCGATGTCGACGTAGCGTGGCTTGGTGACTACGCGCGGACGGATGCTGTCCGAACTGCGGTTATAGGCGTTGGTAAAGACGGTCTTTAGACGGGGGCGTTCGACCTGGCCAAACATCACGGCGCCTTTGTTAAATTTCAGCGCTCCCTTGTCGACGGGGTATTGTCCGGCAACACTCGACACCGCTCCAATCACCACGCCCTGAATCGTGAGCTTAGTCTTGGGCTGGTTGACGGCATCGGTCTCGATAGAGACTGATTTATTGAAGCGCCCGGGGCGGCCTTCGGGATTGTAAGCCACGGAGATAACGGCGGTGTCGCCGGGCGCTACGGCCTCAGTGGGGTAGAGTGGGCGAGTGCAGCCGCACGACGCGCGCGCGGCAAGGACGGTCAACGGGGCGTCGCCGGTGTTGACGAATTGGAAATCGTAGGCCACGGGGCCGTGGTCTTCATCAAAGGCTCCGAAGTTGTGGCGGTAGGTGAGCCATGTTATCTCAGGTCCGGCCCACGACATTAGCGCCGTGGTCATGGCGGCTATTAATATGGGGAGTTTTTTCAATGTAAATATTATGTAACTTATACA
>CAMWQZ010000255.1 GCA_947176515.1 uncultured Bacteroidales bacterium
GACTCTGACGTATCTTGTTTTAGCAAACTAATATCGCATAAAAATATCCCCCTGCCTGACTCGGAGCCAAGTAGGGGGATAAATTCTATAATATTAATCTAAAAAGACTTGTTTAGCGAACGATAGTCTTTGTAGCTTTTGCGCCCTGGCGTTTGATTACAACCTGGCCAGCAGCCGGGTTATCAACGCGAACACCCTGGAGGTTGAAGTATTCAACAGGTGCGTTTTCGACAGCTTCAACAACTGAAATACCTGTGACATCGCTGTCTATATCCATTGTTATAGTTGATACTATATATTCAACACCATTCCAAGAGTAAGCTTTAGAACATTTGGGAGAAACATCAAATACACTCTTGTTTACTGTGACAACATCATCTGCATAAGTATCAAAAGGCTGACCTTTTTCTTCCATGAATGCTATAACATTAGGAAGCAGAGAGTCGTCCCAGTCTGAACCAAAATTATTTATCTGCCAACCAAGCATGCCAAACACGTAGAACTCGCCCTGTTCGTTTTTGTAACCGGCAGGATAACCAGCTTTAACAACTACGTGATCTGGGTCAGCGATGTCAAACACAATATAACCTGTTTTGTTAGAGAGGTTTGTATCAATAAGAACCCAGGCGGGGTCGTAATAGGGGTTAACCAGACGATAAAGAGTCTCAACTTCATCATTCTGCTGAAGCTCGGCGGTGATAGGAGTCTCATAGGGAGCAATTTCTTCGCCATCCTCCCAGTTATAAGCCGGTGTAATCCACGCGTCTTCGAGTGTAGCAGTACCTACTGTGGTCCAACCTTCATTATAATCAATCTCTTTATAGGGCTCCATACCTTCTATATCATAGAGACCAAGGTAGCCGGCTTGCATCTTATACTTACTGTCGCTATATGCAACCCAAGAGAAGCCATGGTCTGCAGGGAAAGCGATTTCGCCAGTTTCGGCATCAAAGGTTGCTTCGAAGTTGGTCGGCACAATTTTGCCTTTATTATCTGATCCTACTACATAAGCAAACGGCTCAAAACGAACGTAAAACATCTGTCCACCTAAATCAACCTGACCGAATTTAATTTGAGAGAAAGAAAGTGTGCCGGTAGCCTCATCATAACCTGCTGCGACAAGGGAGGGGAAGAAATCGCAACCAATAACTACATTGCCATTTTCATCCAACTCAATTACAGCCATTTCCACTAATGAACCCTGACTGGTTTCAAAGTAGTAGTCACCAATATGAATATTATATTCACCTTCGATTGACTTAACTTCTTCGCCAGCTCTTGACATAACTTTGTCACCAGCTGCTTTCTCAACTGAAAGCTCCATTGACTTATTCAATTTCAAAGCTGATTGAGGGACGTTTTTCATAACCACGTCACTACGGAGCTGGGCACCGTTGATTCCTGCAGAAACTCCGAATACACAGAGGGCAGCAAGAGCTGAAGTGTAAAATTTCTTCATACGTTTTTTCTGTTAAAATTAAATATTATAATACTAAATCTTTATTTCAATAAAATCGGAAGAACTATAGACATAAAATCTAAATACTGACTTCTCACGACAAAGGTATGAATTTTGCTTCAACAATCAAACACTTTTACTAATTTATTCACTAAAAATTCATCATTTTTTCAAGATTGGCTTTTTTACCGCGTCAAAACACCCGACAAAACCCATCGAAACTTACAATTTGCAATCATAATTCTTTGAGCATCTCTCTGGCTGTTTTGCCTGACTCCGGATGGCGCCAATAAGGGTCAAGGTAGGCTATCGGTTGCAGAACAAAGCCGCGCAGATGCATGCGCGGATGCGGTAGGCGGAGCGCAGGGGTATCAATCATCATGTCGTCAATCGCGATAAGGTCAATGTCAATTGGACGGTCAGCGTAACTGCCGTCAGCTTTACGATGGGGGCAATCGGCAATCTCGCGCTCCACTGCTTGCAGACAATTTAAAATCTCATGCGGATTGACATCATCAGCGGTATCAATCATCACGCCGAGGTTAAGAAAGCGATTGTCAGACTCGAACCCCCACGGCTCGCTCTCGACGATAGGCGCAAGACGTATTTCGGCTGTGCCTTCGGGGTCGAGATGCTCGCAAAGCGCAGCGACCGCGCGCTCGATTAGAGCTGCGCGGTCGCCTATGTTTGAGCCGATGTTGACGTGGATTCGCGACATCAGATTGTGCGGTTAACTTCGACTTCTTCGAAGCCTTCGATAAGGTCGCCGACCTTAAGATCATTATATCCGGCAATCGACAGACCGCAATCGTAACCAGAGGTAACCTCCTTGACGTCGTCCTTGAATCGCTTGAGCGAACCAAGATCACCGGTGTAACGGACGATACCATCACGGATAAGGCGCACCTTGTTGCCACGCTTGATTTTGCCTTCGCGCACGATTGCACCGGCGATTGTGCCGACCTTCGAGATATGGAATGTTTCCATAACCTCGGCTGTACCGGTGATTTCCTCTTTGATTTCAGGCGCGAGCATACCCGACATTGCATCCTTGACCTCTTCGATGGCCTGATAGATGACCGAATAGAGGCGAATCTGAACACCGTCGCGTTCGGCCGCGCGGCGAGCCGCCATTGACGGACGCACCTGGAAGCCGATGATAACGGCGTCGGACGCAGCGGCAAGCGTAACGTCGCTTTCTGAAATCTCGCCGACGGCCTTGTGGAGCACATTGACCTGAATTTCGTCGGTCGAGAGCTTGATAAGCGAGTCAGAGAGCGCTTCGATTGAGCCGTCAACGTCACCCTTGACGATGATATTGAGTTCCTGGAAGTTGCCGATAGCACGACGGCGACCAATGTCTTCGAGGGTAAGAATCTTGGTTGTGCGCAGACCTTGTTCACGCTGCAGCTGCTGACGCTTGTTGGCGATTTCGCGAGCTTCCTGTTCTGAATCGAGGACGTTGAAGGTGTCGCCGGCTGTAGGCGCGCCGTTGAGACCGAGGATAAGCGCCGGGGTTGCCGGGCCGGCCTCGGTGATGCGCTGGTCGCGCTCGTTGAACATAGCCTTAACCTTACCGAAATGGTTGCCGGCAAGCACGATGTCGCCGACGCGGAGTGTGCCGTTCTGCACAAGCACGTTTGCAACATAGCCGCGGCCCTTATCGAGAGTAGACTCGATGATAGCACCTGTTGCATTACGGTTAGGATTAGCTTTGAGCTCGAGAAGCTCGGCTTCGAGGAGCACCTTCTCCATGAGTTCCTCAACACCGATACCTTTCTTTGCCGAAATGTCCTGCGACTGATATTTGCCGCCCCACTCTTCGACGAGATAGTTCATAGCTGCAAGCTCTTCCTTAATCTTGTCGGGATTGGCATGAGGCTTATCGATCTTGTTGATCGCAAATACGATAGGCACACCGGCTGCCGAAGCGTGGTTGAT
>CAMWQZ010000256.1 GCA_947176515.1 uncultured Bacteroidales bacterium
TGAGGATTTAAAAAGTTCCTTCAAGACAGAACGACTCGACCAGGCTGTTCAAGATACATTTGAAGACGCTGAAGTACTTGAAGCACTGATTCTCGAATTTCCTTACACTGAAAATCTTGATAATCTCTTCAAACCATTGGACATTACAGACACACGAATGTCTGAATTGACTCGGGAAAAAGCTCGAAACTGGAATAGAGTCCGTCACGCAAGTTGGCTGAGGATTTATGCACTAAGGCTGGAGCCAAATGTATATGTAGTAACTGGTGGCGCTATCAAATTGAGTCGGACAATGCAAGAGCGAGAACATACAGCAATTGAACTTGACAAGCTAAACAGATGTAAGGCATATCTTAAATCCAATGGTGTTTTTGACCAAGTTAGTTTTGTGGAACTTGTAAATGAAGAATAATATGGCAAGCAAGGCAGTCAAATTTTTAGAAGCACACGAAAGTGAGACCCCATCGCGTTTTGTCGAAGAAGCAACTTGGCGTAAGGAAAATGCGAGTTGGCTCAAATGGTCACGTCAGCTGGCGGTGACCTTAATCGGTTATATGCAAGATAATGGCCTAAATCGGGCAGATCTCGCCTCCCGATTGGGGGTAAGTCCTCAATATGTAAGCAAGTTACTTTCAGGCACAGAAAATCTTAGTTTTAAGAGTATAGCCAATATAGAGGACAGGTTAGGCATTAGTTGTCTTGTTATGGTAAATCCATAGTATTAGCAAGAACCTTATCTATGTGACTTTTAGTTGAAAATCTGGATGAAGTTATAAATCTATATAATTTTTTTGTAACTTTGCGGTTAGCATGCGTAATAGTGGAAAAATATTTATTGCTACACTCGTCAGCCTATTGATTTTCGTTGGCGGTGTCACTCGTTTCCATCATCATCTTGACGGAGCGGAGATATGCTTCTGCTCTGGCGCTTTGTCAGGCCACGCTTGCCAACACAATCATCAATCTGATGAATGCAACCATAATAATGCAACCTCCCCAAATCATGATTCAGACGCCGAGGACAATTGCCCCCTTCACCTCGACATATTTATAATATCTGATACGCAGCATATTGATTTACCAACATTATGCTGTCACCATCATCACTGTGACCTTTGCTCACCACTTGCATATAACGATGAGCCTATTGAACAAAAACTTAAATTCACTCCATTAGACGATATACCGCCGCTCGACAGCGGCTACACATTTATACTTAGCCGTAGAGGGCCGCCTACTTGCTGATATATAGCTTGTTAAGATGGACGCACCGAGGTGCGTCCCTACAATTCACATTTTCACACATATATAACATAAAATTGCATAAACACTATGTCAACACTATATATCTACGCGCTCTCTGCAGCAGTGTGTCTTTATTTTTCAGCTTGTAAGAGCGACAATGGCAAAGACGAACTCGCCCATCATCATCACAACCACGAACACGCGCCGGATGACCATGACCATCATCACGACCATGACCATGAGGGAGATGACGAACATGACCACGAACATAATCACGAACACGGGCATGCCGAAAAAGAGCATAAACATGCCGATGGCGAAATAACCCTCGAACCAGAAATGGCAGAACGCTTCGGCGTAACAACTGAAAAAGTGACTCCGGCACCTTTTAGTGACGCAATAAAAGTGTCAGGAGAAATCCTCTCGTCACCGACCGATGCTGCCGTGATTGCAACCCCGGCGTCAGGCATTCTGAGTTTCCGTCAAGGCATCGTTGTCGGATCGAAAGTCAATGCCGGAACCATCATAGCCCAGGTATCAGCATCAGGAGTAACAGGGGGCGACCAGAATCTTGCAGCCAAAGCATCCTTTGAAGCAGCCAAACGCGAATTAGACCGCCTACGTCCACTCTATGAAGAGCGCCTTGTAACGGCATCAGAATATAATGCCGCCTTGCGAGCCTATGAGGAGGCAAAAGCCGGTTACAGCACTGCCGCCACTGCCGGAAACATCACATCTCCAATCTCAGGAGTCATCACTTCTATTGACGCAAACCAAGGACAATATGTCGAGGTCGGTACACCTATCGCCACTGTTTCGGCATCAACACGCCTGACGCTCCGCGCCGATGTGCCGCAACGCTACTATAACCGCATCGGAGCTATCAACGATGCTCTCGTGGCTCTCCCATATAGCGATACAAGCATCTTGCTCAGCGAGATAGGCGGCAAGCGCATCACTGCCACCGACGCTCTTGCGTCAACAGTTCCAGGCTATGTGCCTGTTTACTTCTCGTTTGATAACGACGGCAGCTTTATCCCTGGCGCGTCGGCTGACATCTATCTTCGCTCTGCAGACTCTGCGAATCTCATTTCTGTGCCTCTGAGCGCTTTGTCAGAACAGCAGGGTCAGTTCTATGTGTTTGTCCGTCTCGATGACGAATGTTACCGCAAGCAGCTCGTCACTACAGGCCGCAACAATGGCTCACGCATAGAAATCAAGTCAGGTCTCACACCGGGCGATGATGTAGTTGTAACAGGTACAACAACAGTGCGCATTGCGGAGGCAAGCGGAACAGTCCCTGAAGGTCACAGCCATAACCATTAATCTCGCTCCTCGCCATGCTAAATAAAATCATCAGTTTCTCACTCGCCAACCGTCTGGCGGTGCTGATTCTCTCGGCTGTCATACTTGTAGCCGGGACCATAACATTGATGCGAACAGAGGTCGATATTTTTCCCGATCTGAACGCGCCGACAGTAGTAGTAATGACCGAAGCTCCTGGTTTTGCACCTGAAGACGTCGAGACCATTGTAACCTATCCTATCGAGACCGCTGTCAACGGTTCGACAGGCGTTCGCCGCGTTCGCTCGGCATCAGCAGCAGGATTATCAACCGTATGGGTTGAGTTTGACTGGGGCACAGACATCTACCGTGCACGTCAAATTGTCACCGAACGCCTCGGGTCTTTATCCGAGACCTTGCCGTCAAACGTCAATACCCCCGTCCTTGGCCCTCAATCGTCGATTCTCGGAGAAATGCTAATCATAGGTCTTACAGCCGACTCAACATCGCTTCTCGACCTTCGCACAATCGCCGAGCGCGTTATCCGCCCCAGACTGCTCGCCATGGGTGGCGTCTCTCAGGTTTCAGTAATCGGAGGTGACGTGAAGGAGTATCAGATTAAATTGCTCCCTGACAAGATGAAATATTTCGACGTATCGCTCAGCGAACTGCTCGAGAGTCTCGAAAATCTCAATGACAACGCTTCAGGCGGAGTAATTTATGAATACGGCAACGAATATATAATTAAGGGCGACATAAATACTACCGACCCAGAAGAAATTGCTGCAGCAGTCGTTCGCAGCGATGACCGAGGCATAGTCACTGTCGGTGACCTCGCCATTGT
>CAMWQZ010000257.1 GCA_947176515.1 uncultured Bacteroidales bacterium
ACATTCAATTCTTCTCAAATTGAAATATTAGGCCGTTAAATTATTTTTACAAATAGTTTAATTTGCTTTATCCCATGCCGCTACGCTTAATATATGTAGCGATGGTTTAATATTTGCGTACTTATAGCAGCCTAAAGTAACTTTCGCCTATATTGATGAATACAATATAAGTGTTTATCAGGCATTTAAATGTCATCATTAAAGCTTTACATTAATAAATTTGCTATAGTAAACGATACTATTTGCATTTGCGATTCACATTTGTAAATACACTCAATTTTAAAATTTCCCACATGTAAATTTGCATAATTTGCAAAATGTGCCTACATTTGCAAATGCAAATATCGCATATTTCAAATTGGTAATTCGCTAAATTATGGATATAATCAGTCGTTTGAAGCAATATATGGACTATTGCCAGCTCAGCAGCTCACAATTTGCAGATGCAGCAGGCATACCTCGCCCTACTCTTTCTCAGCTCCTCAATGGACGCAACAAAACAAATGAGGGAGCAAAGAAAATATCAAGCGACATCATCCGTAAGCTTCATGACGCCTATCCTCGTCTCAACGTCATGTGGCTGCTTTTTGGTGATGGAGATATGGAGTCAATTGGAAATACGCCATTCTCAGAGCCTCAAAACGATTTAAAAAACAGCTATTCCCAAAATCAAATTGCAGCAAATCAAGACATTCAAGGGCAAATATTATTTGATGATGAACTTTCTGATTTAACTCCAGAAAAAATAAATAGTCCGGAAATTGCAAATTCTGCCACTTTCGTAGCTGCTTCAGGGCAAAAATTTGACACCCCTACACAAGGAAGGCAAGAAATCCCCACCCCGACTGTTGCTCTTCAGCCAGACAAGACAAAAAAGGTTCAGAGCATCATGGTGTTCTATAGCGACAACAGTTTCGAAATTTTCAAGCCGTCAGAATAAAGATTATTTCGTGGCGAGATAATGCCACAATGGAGTTGCCATCATAGCCTGTTTCATTTCATCATTTAGCAACATTTGGCGTATCTCTTCTTCAGTCATTAGTCTTACGGCTATGTCTTCGGTCGCATCCAGACTTTGGTCTGATGTCTTTGTCACGCCCTCGGCGAGATAACAATAGGTGTAATTATTGCAAGTCGAAGGATTCTGACATATCTTATTTAATAAGCGCCAACGGCCTCCTGTATATCCAGTCTCCTCGCGCAACTCGCGGCGAGCGGCAAGCTCCGTATCTTCTCCCGGCTCAACAACGCCGGCACACAGCTCTACAATCACCTCGTCAATACCATGGCGATACTGCTCAATCATCACAAACATACCGTCGTCAGTAATAGCAATTACGTTGACCCACGAAGGATATTCAAGCACGTAATATTCATCGTTCATTCTGCCATCTGGCAGCTCGATAGTGTCGCGACGCGCCGTTAGCCACGGTCTGCGAATTAAATATTCAGAGGCGATTGTACGCCATTTTTCAATGATTTTTTCTGCCATAATATAATTATGTGTGCGATATAAGCCACTTCTATGCAAAGATAAGCGTCTTTTGCCAAAAGACAAAATTACCTGTCAATTGATGTTTCATTTTTTTCAAAATTATGACTCTAAAATTTGGTTTATAATATAAACTTAATTAACTTTGCTCCCAGAATAGAGCGGAATCGCGCGACCGCTCTTTTTTAAGACAGAAATGGTTTATAAAATAAACTGAATTGTAAAACCCTTAAATTCCTTTTAGATATGGAAGAAAGAAAACTTACCGAAAAAGAAAGCCTCGAGCTTATCACCTCGATGATTGCACGCACGAAAGCTCGCTATCTGGGCAGTGGCAATATCCTACTTATGTGGGGGTATCTTGGCGTCATTGTTTCTGCCCTCGTATGGATTTTGCTTGTGACCACACGCCAAAATATCTGGAACGGGCTTTGGTTTGCCATACCGTTAATCGGTATGCCTTTAACGATGATAATGGCTCGCAGAGAGCATCGTGAACGTGGCGCACTCACCTACTCCGACAAGATTACCTCTCGGCTATGGACAATCTTCAGTTTGTCAGAGATTGTATTAGCGATAATATGTCTTGGATTTGCCGTATTAGGTGGGATTAATTGTTGGGCGGCTATGCTGGTATATTCATTACTGCTTGCGCCTGGAACTGAAATAGCCCAAGGTCTGATTGTTAGAGAAAAGAGTCTTACTGCAGGCGGTACAATAGGCTTAGCAATAGGCTTTCTAACTTTATGCTGCACCATGGGCGGCATCCCTCTCGGAGCTAATTGGTTTATGCCTCTGTTTATTTTTGCTTTCGTAGCGATGATGATAATTCCGGGCCATATTCTCAACAATAAAGCAAAGCATCAGAAATGAAAGAATTGAATCCGCTACTACATTCGCAACTCCGGCTTGCCGTAATGTCCATTCTGATGAATGTAGAAGAAGCTGATTTCGTTTACCTCAAAGAGAAAACCGAATCCACCGCCGGAAATTTGAGCGTTCAGCTTGACAAATTGGCCTCTGCCGGATACATTTCAGTAGAAAAAGGCATGTCAGGCAAGCGTCCCCGTACGGCTTGTTCGATAACCGAACTCGGACGAACGGCCTTTGAGGAGTATGTCGACTCATTAAGGTCATATTTAAATCTATAACAAAATCGTGCCCGATTGCCAATGCTCGGGCACGATTTATCTTAATATTTATTATTAAAACCCCTCCCCTACTATACTCATATTCGTTATGTTACAACTTCAACCAGCCCAATTGACTGATTCCAGCGCGATAAAAAACATCTGTGACGATGCGCGCCGATTTCAGCACTCACAAGGTTTCGAGCAATGGCCCGAAGGATACCCGTCACCCGACGTTATCGCATCAGACATTGCCTCAAATAAGGGCTATCTGATATTAGTCGATGGCGACATCGTCGGCTATTGCGTTATTGACCTTAATGGAGACTGCGAATATGATTTAAAACGCGACATCTGGCAGACCTACAAACCATATGCGGCTGTCCATCGGCTTGCATTGTCAGCTGAAGCGCGCGGCAAACGATTAGGCCTGCCAATTCTTAACATAATCGAAAGACTCGTCGCTAATCGCGGCATCCGCGTGATAAAGGTCGACACTGGTTTAGAAAACATCCGCATGCAACGCCTCCTGGCTTCTGCCGGCTATTCATGTCGAGGCCAACATCAATTCTCATGGGGACCTCGCCTCGCTTATGAAAAAGAGATTGAGTGAATTATTTACGGAGCTCAATCAACCACTCTTAAAAATAATTTTGTTTTGGTCGAATTAATTGCTAACTTTGCATCAAACATCATTATAACAACAAAATGGAAATTACCGGAAAGATTATTGTAGCTCTTCCAGAGC
>CAMWQZ010000258.1 GCA_947176515.1 uncultured Bacteroidales bacterium
CTCACCAATTTTATGGTGACTGAGTTTTTTGTTAAGGTAAAAGAAATACCTCTTACTCGTAGAGGGAAGGTGGATGTAGAAGCTCTACCGGTAGTTATGAAGGAAGGTGGTGTCTGATGGTTACTTTACGACAAATATCCGATATACAGACTTTGATAGATTGGCGAGCAGAAGTTATAAAAAATGTATTCGACGTAGACGCAGACTCAAGTCTTATAGAAGCAAATCGTCAATACTACCTAAAGCACGTGCACGATGGCACTCATATTGCCGTAGTTGCATCGTGTGATGATGTAGACTGTGGCTGTGGAGGAATATGTCTGACTGAAGAATTACCTTCGCCCGACAATCCTTCGGGTAGATGTGCCTACCTGATGAACATATACGTGCGCGAAGCGTTCCGAAATAGAGGAGTTGCCCACAAGATTGTATTAAGTTTAGTCGAAGAAGCGAAGAAACATAATTGCGGTAAAATATATCTGGAAACCACGGCCGACGGTAAACCGGTGTATAGTTCACTTGGGTTCCGCGATATGGCTGATATGATGAAGTATTATGACACAAAAATTTAATATTGAGAATCTGAGTTGCCTTTGTAGCTCTACGGTCAATAAAGATAAAATAGCTTATATCCTTTATCCGATGGATATTCTCGCCGGATGGATTGAACCGGCGGCTAAAAAATATGGAGTAACAATCGTGGTAATCACGGGAATGGATTGGCAGAATGTGTTTAGCCCATGGGCAGCTCCGGGAGTGCCCAAAGATGACCCGGATTTCAAGGGAGAGTCTCCTGAATTTCTTAAGTTGTTGCAGACTAAAGTCATCCCACAGGTTGAAAAGACGCTACAAGTGAATACTGATGTAGAACGTAGCCTTGTCGGGGTTTC
This sequence comes from uncultured Bacteroidales bacterium, assembly GCA_947176515.1. Taxonomy (GTDB): domain Bacteria; phylum Bacteroidota; class Bacteroidia; order Bacteroidales; family Muribaculaceae; genus CAG-873. The sequence continues at coordinate 891 of CAMWQZ010000258.1, forward strand.
GATGTCAGGACTCTTTGCTTTGTGGCAGTGGATGATTTGCGATTCTTTCAAAAATATCGCTTCTCTTTCGGGGTCGTTCTGGTACGAAGGCTTTATAGATTGGATTAATATAATTGAAATTCCTTATAAATCTGGATTCGGTTTTTTCCTGCTTGGCGATCAGGAATCCAAATCAAACATCAAGGCATTTCAATCTGTCGGTACAAATACCGAACATATAATTAGGCTACTAAAAGATAAGGGAATCCGTGTACAATTTGAAAGTGTACCGGGCAATCATTTCTCTGATGCTATTCCTCGCCTTGAAAAAGCATTTACTGCTCTTTATTCGCAACTCCAACAAGATTGATTTAATTAATTATTTCGTGAATAACGCGGTAGTGGGGACGAGGTAGAAGTCGACGCGGCGGTTTTTGGCGCGGTTAAGGACTGAATCGTTGTTTACGAGCGGTTCGTCATGACCGAGACCATAAGGCACTATGATAAGTTCGATGCCTTGCAATTGACGGGTAATAAAATCGTCAATCGCATTAGCGCGAGCAGCAGTTAACGCATCAGCATAACTCTGTTCGCCTGTATCGTCAGCGTGAACAGCAATCAATAGTTTGAATTTACCAATTATGTCACCTGGAAATTTAAGTTTGGCGAGATAGTTGATGCCTTGCTGTGAGAGTTCAGATTCGTTAGCTTTAAATAATTTGTCACAAGCGATACTGAATTTCAGCACTTCTCCCTGACGTTGGCGCGTCGCTTTAAAACCTAATTTTTCAAGCGAGTGCTTCAGATGGTCGATGTTTTCTTTGACAAGAGTCTGTTTTTTAACAGGAACGGTCGGGGTGTTTATGTTGTTTTCGAGGTCTAACTCGAACGGGTCTGTCTCGGGTTCAGGCGAAGCGGCATAGACAGCTGAGCAACCAGCTATTATGCAAGCACTTGCAAGCGCATATATTTGGGGGAGAAAGTTCATGGTTGCAAAAAAGGATTAAAGTAATGATTGTTCGTAGGCGATTTCCGCCTTAACCAATTCAGTAATTAGCGATTGTGGGATTGCAGTGTCACTAAAGGCTTCCACTACATAGTCAATGATTGCCTGCTCGTCTGCTTCGGGCTCGACATCTTCCTCATCCTCATCAAAGTCGAGGTCAAGGTCGCCATTCTCATCATAGAACTCGAAAATGGCATCAATAATATCGAGGATATCGTCATCGGTCAATTGAGCTGCATCGACATTAGAGCGCATAAACGCTATAGCATCTTTCTCGTCATACATTTTCATAAGTCAAGCAATCCTTCGGGCAAGTTAATTGAGATGGTTTTATTCTTAGGGTCAATGTCTTCGATGAGCTCGTCAGCGATAGGTACGTATCTTATGTTATCGTCTTTATCCTCAACAATCAGTAACGAGTTGGCAGTCGAATCATCGTAACCCGTTATAGAGCCTATTTCATTGTTTTGCTCGTCTAATAGGGTAAAGCCAATTAAATCTGACATATAGAAACCTCCATCTTCGTCAATCATGTCGCTGTCGATTTCGCCAATGTCACTGCGCAGGGCATAAATATCCTTATTGCATAGCGAGGCGGCTTGATTTTCGTCGGAGACTCCGTCAATCGTCAGCAGCACGGCTTCGCTACCTCTGGCTCTGAACGAACTGATGAAAAACGGCACAAAGATGCCATCAATATCAAGCACGATGCATTTCAGCGAGGGAATGTCTACGTCGCTGTCGACCGATGCGGCAATCTCTCCGTTGATGCCGTGAGGCTTGATTGTACGACCGACCGGATAGATTTCGCTTTCGACTATCATTTTTTCTTCTTCTTTTTACCGGTCTGAGTTGGAGCGACAATAAACTCGTGGAGCGACACTTTTTCGGGGTCAAGGACAATAGCGCCTTGCGAAAGGACGCGCAAGTCCTTGAAGATTTTAGCATCGTCGACCCCATCAGGGTTAACAGCCAGCATCAGCTTCTTCATATGGTTGGCGAGGAGCAGGACGAGAGCGTCGCGTTCTTCGCCTTCTTCCATCTGCGCGGCAGTCGCAATCGTGCGCTGTAACAGCAGTCCATAATGGCGATATTCCAATGGTCCCTGCTCATATTGCAGTGAGTGAGGGCGGTCATTTAGCGCGCTCTTGTTGACGCGCTCAAATGGTAGGTCAACGGCAAGAGAAAAGTCGCTCATTATGGCAAGGTGATCCCATAACTTGCGTCTATAAGCGTCTGCATTTCCTTGAACCGGGAAAAGCAACTCCATGGTTTTCACTATTGTTGCCGCACAGCGAGTACGCTCGGCGCGGTCTTCGATGGTGAGGCAGTGGTCAACCATGCGCTGGATGTTTCTGCCATATTCGGGGAGAATGAGTTTCTTTAGATGAGTAGAATATGTAAGCATGACTGTCGTGCTGTTCGTAATTTATGTCAAAGTTACTCTAAAATTTCCGAATTGCAAAATCGTTTGCAATACA
>CAMWQZ010000259.1 GCA_947176515.1 uncultured Bacteroidales bacterium
CCGCCGCAACAAACGCCTTACAAGCCGCTTTCCACTCCCCTTCGTAGTCCTCGGCAATCACCAATTTATAATTATCGCCCGGCCTTAATGGCGGCTCGGTGAACACGAGTTTATAGCCTGCCGACTCAAGACGCGCCACTCCCTCACGGTCTCTGACAAGACTAACTTTGACAATCGCACCTCCGCGAGTGTCTCGCGTCTTCATATTTGAAATAAAATTTCCCAACGAGTACACCACAAGCACATCCTTGTCGAGTTCGTCGTTATGTCTTACCTCCATCGGCTGAATGACATGAGGATGTCCACCTATTATTAAATCAACGCCTTCTGCAACGAGAAAATCAGCCAGCGAACGCTGCGAGGAATTTTCAACCAAATGATACTCGTCGCCCCAATGGACGGCAACAGTCACGATTTCAGCCCCGGCCTTACGCGCCGCCTCGATATCTCGCTTTATCAAATCACGGTCAATATAGTCAACCAACGCATCGCCTTGCACCGTTATGCCATTTGTGCCGTAAGTATAATTCAAAAAACCGACCTTAATGCCTGAGATATCCTTTACCACCGGCAATATCGACTCTCGAGCCGACGCATCGTGATATGTGCCGATATGCGTTATCCCTGCCGCATCAAGCCTATCGAGAGTGGTATGTAGTCCTTTATCCCTGAGGTCAAGAGTATGATTGTTAGCCGTCAGCATCATGTCGAAACCAACATCGCGAAGCGCATGAGCAAACGACGCCGGAGCATTAAAACACGGATAGCCGGTGAAATTACTTCCTCCTATCGGAGTCTCAAGGTTCACGACCGCATAATCTGCGGTCTCAATCAATGGAGCAATCTCCTCGAAACATTTCGAGTAATCATAATTTCCACCACTACGCCGCGCAGCATCAAGTTGCGCCTGATGCTGCATAGCGTCGCCGGCAAAAACTATTTCTGCCTGATCTACGCCAAAAATCAGGTTGACAAACGATACAAAAACCGGCAACAAGTGCATGGCTGTCAGCAGCCGCGACGCTGCTTGGCGGCCTGAAGAGTGTTAAGCATCAGACTGCAGATAGTCATTGGTCCGACACCTCCGGGCACAGGAGTGATAAACTCACATTTAGGGGCAACGTTTTCGAAATCCACGTCGCCACACAAACGGAAACCGCTCTTGCGCGTAGCATCGGGCACACGAGTCGTGCCGACATCAATCACAGTCGCACCGTCCTTAACCATATCTGCGGTGACAAAGCCGGGCTTGCCAAGAGCGGCTATAATAATATCTGCCTGACGTGTAATCTCAGGTAAGTTTGTTGTGCGGCTATGGCATACGGTCACCGTTGCGTCACCTGGATTTCCCTTTTGCATAAGAAGCGATGCGACCGGCTTGCCAACAATATTGCTGCGGCCAATCACAACGACATGCTTGCCACGCGTATCAATGTTATATCGACGGAGAAGCTCTATAATACCGGCTGGAGTAGCAGACTTAAATCCCGGCAGGCCAATAGAAAGACGGCCGACATTAACTGGATGGAAACCATCGACATCTTTATCGGGGTCAACAGTCTCAATCACTCGCTGCTCGTCGATATGCTTTGGCAACGGCAACTGAACGATGAAACCATCAATCTCAGGATTTTCATTAAGTTTGCGCACTTCTGCCAAAAGCTGCTCTTCAGTAATATCGTCTTCAAATCGAAGCAAAGTTGATTCGAAACCACACTCTGCACACGATTTCACTTTATTAGCCACATAGGTCTCGCTTCCGCCGTCATGACCGACAAGGATGGCAGCGAGATGTGGGCGGCGGATACCTTTTGCAGTCATTTCAGCAACTTCAGCTGCAATCTCCTGCTTGATATCTGTTGATGTCTTTTTCCCGTCAATTAATTGCATAGATAATAGTCTTTTAAGTGTGATAACGATTAGCGGCGTTTAGCCTTGCGCATCTGCTGCATCATTTTCATCGGGTTGCGCATAGATGTTGCAGCTTTCATCATCTTGCGCATATCATCAAATTGCTTCAACAGACGGTTAACGTCCTGAGCCGATGTGCCCGAACCCTTTGCTATGCGCTGACGGCGGCTACCGTTTATAACCTCGGGATGTTCGCGTTCATAAGGGGTCATCGACATAATAATTGCCTCTATGCCTTTGAATGCGTCATTATCAATCTCAACATCGCGGATTGCCTTGCCAACACCGGGAATCATCGACGCAAGATCTTTAATGTTACCCATCTTCTTAATCTGCTGAATCTGCTTCAAGAAATCATTGAACGTAAACTGATTTTTACGCAGTTTTGCTGCGATTTCTGCTGCTTCTTTCTCGTCATACTGCTGCTGGGCCTTTTCAACGAGTGAAACGATGTCGCCCATGCCGAGAATACGGTCAGCCATACGCGATGGATGGAATGCATCGAGACCGTCAAGACTCTCACCCGTGCCGACAAACTTAATCGGCTTGTCGACCACGCTCCTGATTGACAGCGCAGCACCGCCGCGAGTATCACCGTCGAGCTTGGTCAGCACAACACCGCCGAAATCAAGGCGGTCATTGAATGTCTTTGCAGTGTTGACAGCATCCTGACCTGTCATTGCATCGACCACAAAGAGTGTTTCTGACGGACGTATAGCATTTTTTATAGCCTCGATTTCATCCATCATCTGCTCATCGACAGCCAGACGGCCGGCGGTATCGACAATCACGAGATCATGGCTGTTGCGCTTAGCATATTCAATAGCGTTCTTGGCAATCTCAACCGGATTCTTATTGCCATCCTCTGTGTAGACAGGCACATTGATTGACTCTCCAAGCACCTTCAGCTGGTCAATAGCCGCAGGACGATAGACGTCACAAGCCACGAGCAACGGACGCATGCCCCTTTCGCTCTTGAGCTTTTTGGCGAGCTTACCTGAGAAAGTCGTCTTACCCGAACCTTGCAGACCCGACATAAGTATTACCGCAGGCTTGCCCGAAAGATTGAGCTGTGACACTTCGCCGCCCATAAGCGCCGTAAGTTCGTCATGGACAATCTTGACCATAAGCTCACTCGGCTTAATGGCATTAATCACGTTCTGACCGAGAGCTTTCTGCTTTACGGTGTCGGTGAACGTTTTGGCTACCTTATAGTTTACGTCGGCGTCAACAAGCGCACGGCGCACATCTTTCAAGGTCTCGGCAACATTGATTTCTGTAATCTTACCTTGACCTTTAAGCAGCTTAAAACTTCTCTCTAATCTGTCGCTTAGATTTTCAAACATATATCAGGATGGTTATTATTTTTTCTATTAATTTATTCGCCAATGGTTTAGACGAGGCGATTAGTAGCTGTATCAGGGAACACGAC
>CAMWQZ010000260.1 GCA_947176515.1 uncultured Bacteroidales bacterium
ATTTGTGTTTGTGCTGCTGCCTATCGCCGGAGTTGAGATGGGACGAATCGGGAAGAAACTGAAAGCTAAGTCGCTCGCGAGCCAGACTCAGTGGGGCGTGCTGATGTCGAACATCGAGGAAACCCTCGGCGGCCTCAGAATAATCAAGGCATTTAACGCGGAGGGGAAGGTGAAGAACCGTTTCCATGAAGAGAATCAGAAATTCTATCATCTGTCGAACACCGTGGCCCGGCGCCAGTCGCTCGCACATCCGATGAGTGAATTTCTCGGTACGCTGGCGATATCGCTTGTGCTTTGGTTCGGGGGAAGCTTGATTCTGTCGGGGCACACGACGATGGATGCCGCAGGATTCATATATTATATGGTGATATTTTATAGCATCATCAATCCGGCTAAGGACCTGTCGAAAGCAGCTTATTCGATTCAGAAAGGTCTTGCGTCGATGGAGCGTGTGGATAAAATCCTTAACACCAAGAATCAAATCGCCGATCCTGCCAAGCCTGAAAAGCTGCCGAAGGAGTTCAGTACGATTGAATATAAAGATGTGTCGTTCAGCTATGGGACAAATGAGGTGATATCAAATGTGTCGCTGACTGTGCCTGCCGGAGCAACCGTGGCGCTCGTAGGCCAATCAGGTTCCGGGAAATCGACTCTGGCCGACCTATTGCCGCGATTCTATGATGTGGCGAAGGGGGAAATCACGATTGACGGAACAGATATCCGCAACCTGAAAGTCCACGACCTGAGGTCGCTGATGGGCAACGTCAATCAGGAAGCAATATTATTTAATGATACGTTCTTCAACAATATAGCCTTCGGCGTTGAAAACGCTACGATGGAACAGGTCGTAGAAGCGGCGAAAATAGCGAATGCCCACGATTTTATCATGGCAAGCGAGCAAGGGTATGATACGCCAATCGGCGACCGAGGATGCAGACTGTCGGGCGGACAAAGGCAGAGGCTGTCGATTGCGAGAGCAATCTTGAAGAACCCTGCCATACTAATACTCGACGAAGCTACGTCGGCTCTCGACAGCGAGAGCGAAAATCTCGTGCAGCAGGCCCTCGACAGATTGATGAAAGACCGAACAACACTCGTGATTGCTCACAGACTCTCGACTATCAGAAATGCTAACATCATATGCGTGATGCATGAGGGCCAAATCGTGGAACGAGGCACTCATGACGAACTTATAGCACTGGACGGATATTATAAGCATCTTGTTGATATGCAATCCATTGGAGCGTAAGAGCCGGAGATATGCACAATCAATGGCGAATCGTGCAAAAGGTTAACGATGTGTTAAAGTGATATCATCGGCAGTCTTTTTTATTATATTTGTGGGAACAAAAACAAACAGCTACAACCAAAATTAATTAACATGGCAAAAATCAAAGGAGCTGTAACTATAGACCAGCAACGTTGTAAGGGATGCGACCTATGTGTAGTCGCATGTCCAACCGACGTGCTAAAACTTCAACCCAAAGAGGTTAACGACCGAGGCTACCACTTTGCTTACACAGCTAACCCCGAAGCATGTATCGGATGTGCTTCGTGTGCGATGGTGTGCCCGGACGCTTGTTTCACGGTCTATAAAGTGACAATAGCCTAAAATAACTAATAACACTTGCTCAGATGGCAGAAGAAATAAGACTAATGAAGGGTAATGAGGCAATAGCCCACGCAGCAATCAGATATGGCTGCGATGGTTACTTCGGTTACCCTATCACACCACAATCGGAAGTTCTCGAAACGCTTGAGGACCTTATGCCATGGGAAACAACCGGCATGGTAGTACTTCAGGCAGAGAGCGAAGTCGCAGCAATCAACATGGTTTATGGCGGCGCCTCGACAGGTAAAGCAGTGATGACATCATCATCAAGCCCCGGTGTAAGCCTCAAACAAGAAGGTATATCATACATTGCCGCGGCTGAACTTCCAGCACTTATAGTCAACGTTATGCGCGGCGGCCCAGGCCTTGGGACCATTCAGCCTTCACAAGCTGACTATTTTCAGGCAACCAAGGGCGGAGGTCACGGTGACTATCACCTTATTGTCCTCGCTCCGGCTACCGTGCAGGAAATGGCTGACTTCGTGAGCCTTGGATTTGACTTATCGTTCAAATACCGCACACCGGCCATGATTCTCGCCGATGGCGTAGTGGGACAGATGATGGAAAAGGTCGTCTTACCAGAACCCCGTCCTCGTCGCACAGAAAAAGAAATTGCAGAGCAATGTCCATGGGCTGCAACAGGTCGTCACGGAAGAAAGACTCGCAATGTTGTAACATCGCTCGAACTTGAACCAGACAAAATGGAGGTTAATAACCTGCGTCTGCAAGAGACTTATCACCGTATATCAGAAGCGGAGGTGAGATATAAAGAGTATCACACTGAAGATGCTGAATATTTGATAGTTGCATTTGGCTCAGTAGCTCGCATATGTCTAAAGGCAATCGAAGACGCACGAGCTAACGGCATAAAGATTGGACTCATCAGACCCATCACCTTATGGCCATTCCCCACAAAGGAAATAAAACGACTGGCTGAAAAGGCTAAAGGCATTTTAACGGTTGAGCTGAATGCAGGCCAAATGATCGAAGATGTAAAATTAGCCGTGGAATGCAAAATTCCCGTTTACCACTTCGGACGAATGGGAGGAATTGTCCCAAATCCAGGCGAAGTTTTGACAGCGTTCCACTCCTATTTTCCAGAAGCTTCTAACAAATAACTGCAATGAATAGCGAAGATATCATAAAAAACGGGACTATAGTTTATAGCCGTCCACGCCTTCTAAATGAACGCAACACCCACTATTGCCCAGGGTGCAGCCACGGCGTTGTTCACCGCATTCTGGCTGAAGTTTTAGAAGAGATGGGCCTTGAAGATAGAGCGATAGGCGTTGCACCTGTTGGTTGTGCAGTTTTTGCATATAACTATATAGATGTTGACTGGATTGAAGCAGCGCATGGCCGCGCACCTGCCGTAGCCACTGCCGCAAGCCGACTTAATCCAGAAAACGTAGTGTTCACTTATCAGGGTGACGGTGACCTTGCTGCCATCGGTACCGCCGAGACCATACATGCAGCAAACCGCGGTGAGAACATTGTAATTATCTTTATCAATAATGCAATTTATGGTATGACCGGCGGACAAATGGCACCAACTACGCTTCTCGGACAAAAGACAGCAACAACTCCTTACGGCCGTCGCGCAGACCTAAATGGCTTTCCCATTAAAATGTCGGACATCTTGGCTCAACTCGACGGCACTTGCTATGTAACCCGTCAGTCAGTACATACCCCCGGCCAAGTATTAACAGCTAACAAAGCCAAACCTCGAT
>CAMWQZ010000261.1 GCA_947176515.1 uncultured Bacteroidales bacterium
CGGTTTTATGACCTTTACGCCCATAACCACACGGTGTTTGTTCTGCGAAGCACCATACTTGTGAGTCGCAGCCGCAAGGAAATCGTATTCCGAAAACTCATCAAGCGCTGCCTTATCATTTATATATACAAGCGTGCGCTCGAGCATACCCTGTTCCACGCATTTGTCGCGAGAGTAACGCATGGATATACGTTTATCATTAGAGAATCGCTGGATAGAAAGATTATTATATACCGCAATATAGACTGCTGATTCATCCTTGTATTTATCGGGTATCTCACGCACATTGAACGCCGGAAGGTCGAGTGCATAGACCCAATCTCTCGTTTCCTGTGCAAATTTTTTATAGTCCGCCGCCTCGTCGGCGTGTGCGGCTATATTCACCATCATCAGCGACATCACAGCCGCCAGCAATCTGTTATACATACCTCTCATGACATTATAAATTTAGGGATTATTGCTTCAAAAGTTCTATCTGCTGGCCGGCAGCTTCGGTCCATGCCGCCACAGTGCGGTTCCATTGCTCAAGCGCATCGCGAGGTATAATCTGTTGATCGATATCAAGCGACTTCTCTACGCACACCCGACCGTCATCTGCAAGCGAGAAACGGCAATCGAAACCGACGCCGTTGCAGTCGGCGTGGTAATTCTCCGGCAGCTCGCCTGCTTTATAGCCCTCGGGGACTTCAAGCAACGAACGCTGCACCATCTTGCCTCGCGACAGTATCCTCAGGTCGCTGCGACGGCCCGTCAGATCGATTCGCTTGACAATACGGTCGAAACTACCGCTCATATCGACATACATTGCTTCGCCGACATCAGTTATGGCGCCGTTATCAGTCAACGAAGCAGTTACCACATACTCTCCCGGCGAAGCATATGCCGTACTGATTGATGAGCGGTCAATCTTAGCGTTTTTGCGTGGACGCAGAGCTTTAGCCATCGCGTCGTCTTTATATATCTTACGCGTTTCGTTCTCCATTGTCATAAACGACTCAAGCATATCGCCCGTAAAGCGCTCCTCCACAGTTCCTGTAATCGCGCCGTCGACAATTTTGTACTCATATACAGCCACATCTGACGATCGCTCAAGCGGTAGCACAGGCACATTGACCATACGGTAGCCATCCGCCGTAAACATCATCGCGTCCTTACCCTGGATGCCTCCCGGTATATCGCGCGACGATATATATTCGCATGTCGCGTCGAGAAACAGCGTGTCGTTTTCAGTCGGCACGATACAAATCATGTGATTTGTCGCGCCGAGCGACGGCACATCCGCAATTTTATATGGTATGCGCTTCGTACCGATTGCTGCCACATCGGCTTCGATGCCTACACGGTTAAGAAGAGTCGCCAGCAGCAATGCCATACCTTTGCAGTCGCCATAATTCTTACGGAGCACCTCGGCTGGCAAATCCGGTCGATATCCGGCTTCACCCTCCTCATAGGCCACATATCTCACCTTGCGCTGCACATAGCGATATATATTATCAATAATCGAATCGCGGTTGGTGGCACCGTTCACGGCCTCGGCAATCACAGCTCTCACATCTGGGATAACCGTGTCCACATCAAGCATGCGGCGGTGATATTTATATAGTTCATCAAGGCCCTTGAAATAGCCTTTGATCAAAATATACGGCTCGCGGTCAATCGGATATGGCGCGCTCGCATCGTTTGGCCATCCTTCAATATTATTGAAAACAAACATTATCGTCCGTGATCCATCTGGATTGACCGCCTCGTTTCTGATAACCTTGCCCTCTGGGAAATTCCGTTCAATCAACTCTATATCGGATAACGAAGCCGGTATTTCAAACTTAATATTTTTCTCCGCTATTGGATAACCCGATGACACCTGTAATTTTGCAAATAGAGCCGCGTCCTTATATGTCAGTTTAAACTCTGACTTAGCCTTGGCTCCGGCTCCCTTCAGTTCAACATCGAAATAACACACACGGCTGTCATCGTGAAAGATATTAGGAGCGTTGACAGTCCTATACTGAGGCTTGCCGCCCGACGCTTTGTCGAGTGTAATGCTATTGTTGTAAAACGCGGTCGGCATAACCCTGTCTGAATGTCGCTGAGCCTCATACTGAGTCTGTTCCACAACCTTAACGATTACTCCGTCAGGAGTGTCTACAAAAGTGTAGACCTCATTGGCATTAGTTATCACGACATTTTCTGCCACATTTTCAGCTGTTACAGCCATCGCCGTAACAACAAATATAATAACTGATAGGAATCTACTCATATTGGAAAACAATTTAAGGTTTTTGCAAATATACGAAATATTTCGTATAACAATATCTATTTCTTGTTAAAAAATCACTGACTGTGCTGACTGCGACTGTCATTTTCTTGCCACAGTCAACTAAATGTTTTATTTTTGCATTGAATTATCAATATAATGTAGTCTTATTACCTCCACAAGTTAATATATGGATAAAGAAAAGTTTGACAGACTAATAGAAGCCTTAAGGGCAAAAGGTGCAGAAATATTGCCTGCCGGTTCACGTCTCGCCCTTTACGGTTCGCGAGCTCGCGGCGACGCCCGACCTGACTCAGACTGGGACATCCATATTCTTATACCGGGACCTGAAAAGCTCAGAGCTGATATTGAAGACGACATCGCGTGGGAGTTTGATTCAGTAGGACTAAAATTTGGTGAAATTATCAACTCACGAGTGTACTCATTCACCGGCTGGTTAAAACGTAAATTCCTACCATTCTACAAAAACGTAGAATCTGAAAAAATCACTATCTTCCAAAATTAATTACCATGACCTTATCCCCTTCCGACCGCCAATCCATAATTGAATATCGCCTTGAACGAGCATTTGATACATTCGAGGAACTCAAATATGTAATAAAAGGGCAATTTTGGAATCTTGCTGCCAACAGACTATACTATTCAATTTTTTACGCTTGCATTGCATTGTTACTAAAAAATCAGTTAGTAACAACAAGTCATGCAGGGGTTAGCAGAATGATAGGGCTTCACTTTATCAACACCGGGATATTAAACGACAATGAAGGTAAGTTGTTAAAAAGGCTCTTCAGAATGCGTCAATCTGGTGATTATGATGACTTGACTGACTGGGACGAAGACGACATCATGCCTTATGTTCAGCCAACCGAAAGTTTGCTAAACAAGATAGCAGATTTAATTAGCAGTCATGATTAGTCGCTCTTAGAACTTCTCAGCCTGGGCAAACGTCTGGCCATGAAGGTCTTTTTCAGAGAATAACAGCTCTCCGACCGGCATAGGGAACTCAATTCCTAGCTCCGGGTCATCAAAACGGATACATCGCTCTGCCGACGGACAATAGATA
>CAMWQZ010000262.1 GCA_947176515.1 uncultured Bacteroidales bacterium
TTAAATACTCTCACCATGTTAAATGTGGTACCTCTAACCGGGTAACATATTTTATTTATTACCAAAAACCCTGGGCCCCAATGTCGAAAACCGAATACCACTGCCACAGGCTATCCAAAAGATACTCGGCTACGCCGCGTATGCGCTAACGCGACTAACATAAGTCAACTTTACTCATTCCTAATCTTTCATTCATCATAGCCATCTCAGTAAAAGCTTGATCAGAAACCGCGTTAGCGCAAGCCCGGCGTAGTTGGGCGCCTTTTAATTAGCCTGCGGCAAATTGCGCGTTTAGCGCAATGCAGCCACAGGTCCAAGCAGGGCCACCCCCCAATAAAAGGGTTCCGCGTTTAGCGGAACAACTTTTTCCAACATTCAGGACGATGCATTTTCGCTATGTAATAAATTGTAATGCAAAAGAGTTTGCCTATATTTGTAGTCGATTATGGACGATATGGCTGCAAAAGATTTAAAAGATATGACATTGGAAGAGCTTTGGGCGCTCTTTCCAATTGAACTCGTGCCTCATCAGTCGGTGTGGCAAGAGTGGGCGTCAGATGAAATTAAGGCCTTGTCAAGTTCCTTGGCATTGTACTCGCCTATAATAACTCATATTGGCAGTACGGCTGTGCCTGACATTTGGTCAAAACCGATTATTGATATACTTATAGAGCTGCCCGTCGGGTCAGATTGGATGCAGATTAAATCTTTATTAGAACAATCGGGGTATATATGTATGTCAGAGTCAGACACTCGAATGAGTTTTAATAAAGGCTATACTCCCAATGGTTTTGCAGAAAAGGTTTTCCATGTCCATGTGAGAAGGGCAGGTGATAATGATGAAATCTGTTTTCGAGATTACCTGAGGACAGATCCAGAGGTCGCACAGGAATATCAAGCATTGAAATTAAGCTTGTTGCCTAAATATAGAAATAACCGCGACGGCTATACAGAGGCAAAAACAGAGTTTGTAAGGCGAGTGACTGCGCTCGCAAAACAATTAAAAAATAGTGCTTTATGAAAGTCATTGGCGTAAACGGAAGTGCCCGGAGTGACGGGAATACTGCAATAATTATAAGCAAAGTCTTTGAGCCGTTGAACGATGCAGGTATAGATACTGAGTTAATTCAGTTGGCTGATTATGACGTTCGGCCTTGTAGGGCGTGTTTTGGATGTAAGGGTAGGGGTAATTGTGTGTTCAAGGGCGATGACTTTGCAGAGTTATTTGCTAAGCTGATTAATTCTGATGGCTTTATTCTTGGTTCGCCGGTTTATTCGGCAGATGTCTCGGCAAAGATGAAAGCGTTTTTAGAGCGTGGAGGGGTAGTGGTGGCTACAAATCCCGGTTTGTTGCGCTATAAAGTTGGTGCTTCAGTAGCTGCGGTAAGGCGAGGTGGCGGCATGACAACGGTCGACACCATGAATCATTTTATGCTTAATAAGGAAATGATTATAGTTGGTTCGACTTATTGGAATATGGTATATGGCCGGGATGCAGGCGATGTGCTTAACGATGATGAGGGTATGGCAAATATGCGTAATCTCGGTCAGAATATGGCATGGATTTTGTCCAAAACGATGGAACGATGATGAATATCGAAGATGTTCGCGAGTATTGTCTGTCTTTGCCGATGGCTACGGAAGATTTTCCGTTTGACGATACAACGTTAGTGTTCAGAATTATGAACAAGATATTTGGTCTGTTGTCACTCGACGGCTCAATGTATTTCGCAGTGAAATGCGAGCCTGAGTACGCAATTGAATTGCGAGAGCGCTATCATGAGATTCAACCTGCATTTCACATGAACAAACGTCATTGGAACCAAATTAATCTTTCAGGGGCCTTGTCTGATGATTTTATTCAATCACTGATACGTCACAGCTATGACCAGGTTGCAAAAAAACTCACCCGGCAAGACCGGGAACTGTTGGGCATAACAAAAAGAAGATAGAGGATGTAGCTTTAATACGGAAATTTTTCCGTAACTTTGCATCGCAAATCCCAATAGGTAAAAAGAATTGTTTTTATATATCTTCAACTAATCAATTTATGGATTGGATACTTAAACTGCTTATGCCCGGCAATGAGTCGATAGCAAGCACCTTGGTGCTCTATTCGTTTGTCATAGCTGCCGGCATCTACATCGGCAAGCTCAAGATTTGCGGAGTGTCGCTCGGTGTGACTTTTGTCCTTTTCGTGGGTATCCTGATGGGTCATTTTGGCTATATTGTCAATGACAACATCCTGAAATTCGTCCGCGAATTTGGCCTAATTCTATTTATTTTCTCTATCGGTCTGCAGGTTGGTCCCGGCTTCTTCTCTTCATTCAAGAAAGGGGGCATGCGACTTAACTTTTTAGCCGTGCTGATTGTTGCGCTCAACGTTTTGATTGTGTTGGGTATTTATTATTTCGGTAATATCCATGACATCAGTGCATTGGTTGGCGTGATGAGTGGAGCTGTAACCAATACTCCGGGTTTGGCCGCTGCACAACAGACTGTCAGCCAGATGTACCAGAGTCCTGACCAGG
Organism: uncultured Bacteroidales bacterium; assembly: GCA_947176515.1. Classification (GTDB taxonomy): domain Bacteria; phylum Bacteroidota; class Bacteroidia; order Bacteroidales; family Muribaculaceae; genus CAG-873. The sequence continues at coordinate 2,532 of CAMWQZ010000262.1, forward strand.
CCAACCTAATGGCGTCGGGATATGCAGCCGCTTATCCGTTAGGTGTTATCGGCATCATTCTGTCAATGTTTGTCATCAAAGGCATTTTCAAAATATCGACCGATGGCGAAATCAAAAAGATAGAAGAGGACCAGGAAAGCGCTCAACTGAAACCCTACCTTCTGTCAATAGAGGTTACCAATAAACTTATCGACGGTCGCACATTGCTGCAACTTCATGACGTAATCCAGTGTAATTTCGTTGTGTCTCGTCTTATGAGCGCTGACAACGTTATCACCATCCCTAAATCGTCAACTGAGATTCATGTAGGCGACAAACTTTTGATTGTCTGCTCGGCTCTCGATTCTTCTCGATTTACGGCTGTGCTCGGTCCTCAGATAGAAATGGACTGGGAGGCAATCCAAACCCCCGTATTCTCTCGCCGAATCCTTATTACCAAAAGTGAATATAACGGTGTGGCTCTTGGCTCACTCCGTCTTCACAATGGCTATAAGCTTAATGCCACTCGCGTAAACCGCGCCGGTGTCGACCTGCTTGCAGCTCCTAACCTTCGTCTTCAGATGGGTGACCGCATTACAGTGGTGGGTAACCTCGAGGATATCGACCGTCTTGCTGCTCGACTCGGCAACTCGATGAAGCGTCTTAATCAGCCTAACCTTATCACAATTTTTGTCGGCATAATACTTGGTATTATCCTCGGTTCTGTCGACCTCGGCTTCGGAATGAAGCTTGGTCTTGCCGGCGGTCCGCTCGTTGTTGCAATCCTTTTGAGCCGCTTCGGTTACAAGGCAAAACTCGTTAC
>CAMWQZ010000263.1 GCA_947176515.1 uncultured Bacteroidales bacterium
CCCTTGGCGCGGCATGTGTTTTTCTTATGAAGAAAAGCATACCGGCACTTTTGCAAAAGACGCTGACAGGTTTTGCGGCCGGAGTGATGGTTGCCGCCTCGGTGTGGTCGCTGCTTATACCGTCAATTGAGATGACGGGTAAGGAGGGCTTTATGAGTATCGTCCCGGCAGCGGTTGGTTTTATGGTCGGCATATTGTTTCTGCTTTTCCTTGATAGCATAGTGCCTCACCAGCATATTGACAGCAACCAGAGCGAAGGTCCGAAATCCCATCTGTCTAAGACCGCTAAGCTTGTGTTTGCGGTCACAATCCATAACATACCCGAAGGCATGGCTGTCGGAGTGGCGCTTGCAAGCGCCATGGAGCATAATTCCTATCTTCCGATGGCAGGAGCCGTGGCATTGTCAATCGGCATCGCCATTCAAAATTTCCCGGAGGGCGCGATTGTGTCGATGCCTCTGCGCAGCGCTGGTAACTCGCGCCGAAAATCATTCGCGATGGGCACTCTGAGTGGCATTGTAGAGCCTATCGGAGCAATCGTAACCATACTGCTTGCCTCGGTTGTGTTACCGATATTGCCTTATCTGTTGTCGTTTGCCGCCGGAGCGATGATTTATGTGGTCGTCGAAGAACTTATCCCTGAAACTCAGGAAGGTCGCCACTCAAATATGGGCACTATCGGTTTTGCGCTTGGTTTTCTTCTGATGATGGCGCTTGACGTGCTGCTGGGTTGATTGTTGTCTTATGAATGAACAATTTGCTTAATCAACGCATTTTATATTAAGCAAAAATTACTATCAAAGTTTTAACTACAATTGTTTATGAAAAAGATTCTCCTTTCAGCAGCGCTTGTCGCAGCTTTGACTCTCGGATCATGTGCAGGCGGTGGCTCTGCAACTGGCGTCGATAACGCTTCCGACTTCAAGACCAAGATTGAAAATTGTACCAATCCTGATAGCCTTCAGTCATATGTAGCTGAAGCCAAGGCCTACGTTCAGAAGCTCGTTGACGAAGGCAAGCTCGACCAGGCCAAGAAATATCTCGACGAAATCGAGCCCGTTGTGCAGCAGAAAGCGCCGAAACTCGCAGGAGCGTTTGAAACTGTCAAGTCATTGGTTGACAAAGTGCCGGCAGCAGGCGCCGACGCTCTCGACAAGGCCAAGGAAGCAGCTTCTGTGGCAGGCGATAGCATCGCGTCAGCTGCTGAAAGCGTGAAGGACGCAGCAGCCGAAAAGTATGAGGACGTCAAAGACGCCGTCAGCGAAAAGGCAGCTGACGTCAAGGCCGCCGTAGTTGAAAAGGCTTCTGATGTCAAGGACGCAGTTGTCGAAAAAGCCTCTGACGTCAAAGCTGCCGTTACCGAAAAAGCAAGCGATCTTAAGGACGCAGCTAAAGACAAAGTCAACGACCTCTTAAAGAAATAACGCAAGATAACGATACTTCATTAAGCACTTTTATTCCCCAAGGGGCTGTGTCATAATTTAAATTGTAGGGACATCGCTTTGCGATGTATGCTTATAATCAATCAATTTTGCAACGTGCCAAAGGCACGTCCTTACAATATGACAATTTTGACACAGTCTCTTATCGCGCACCTATGACAACAAGGCTTTAGCCGCGTTGCGGCTCTTAGCACGGCGGCGCCGTGCGTCTTTTGGCTACGGGATTGGAGCAAAATGTAGGGACTTTGGCATGTATCATAACGCATTGACATCCAATCTAACATGCCAAAGGCATGTCCGTACAAATCTATTATTTGGCCATAAATTCACAGAGAGGTCACAGAGACCGTCAGCACATTCGGCAATCTCCGCGTCAATCCCATAAACCGTCACTTTAGCGCCATCACCAGGCAACATCTGCGCCACAGCGACTGCTCCACACATAATTATCAATATCGCTGTCTTTCTCATATAAACAGTTTTGTTGTTATATTTTGATGTTGATATATTTTTATCAATATTATTTTGTTGGATGAATTTTTGCGTCCCAGACCTTGTATGGAATATACTCTTTATGTATTAAATCGTATACATCGTATTGGTCAAAGCCATTGTCTACCGGCTCGTAAAAATATACTGCATCCACCACTTTTCCGTCTTTTACCTCAAAATACCAAAAATAGTGCCAAAATGAGTCTTCATTTGCAGGATATCTCTTAATGTCATTTTTTTTGATATTACAACTATCGAAATATGGCACAAGGTTTCCATATGCATGGAAGTTCACGCCATTAACCTTAAATAAATATGGTTCAAAACCAATTGCTAAACTTATACAGATTGAGTATGACCCTTTTTCATTGAACAATGTATTTTCTTTCTTACTGTTTCTTCCCTCTCCCGGATTTTTAATTGTAATAAAATATTCCGCTTCAAAAGGCAGCTTATTATATTGAGGAAAAAGATTATCAGTGTCTGTGGTAAGGATAAAGTTGGCTATCTCATTCATAAAAGGATAATCAAGCACGTTAATTTCAATTACACTACCTGAATCCCTAATGGGTTTGCACGCGATTCTATGAGAGTTTGCCACCAATAATAATATACCAATTAGTAATCTATATTGTATTTTCATTTGACTCACTTTTTATAATTAATATGGATAATACTTATTTTTTGGCACACAGTATATATTGTATCCGGGCTTTACATGCGATGGAAGTATTAAGTCTACCCTATTCTTGAAATCGATATCACCACCCGAAGCGTATCCTACTAGTGAGTGAGAATGATTGATATCCCTTAATGTATAGTTATACTTAAGTTGAATATCTATTAATATGAAGGCACTTGCCTCTTTGTTTGGTGTATGCGAGGTAGTTACAAAATTAAGTCCAAGAGTACCCTCATCTCCTGCCTTAATATGGGAAAATTCAATATCATTTTTTCCCGTAATATTTTTTGAAAGGGTTACAAAAATATGTTCACCCTCTTCGTCTCCTCTCACTTCAAACCCAAAACCTTTATTCTCCGGAAGTGTAATTGTTTTTTCAATTGTGCCTTTAAGAAACAATTGGGTTTTGCCGCAAACCATACCATCATCTCCGATAATAATAATCTGATCGACATCATCCATATCCTCCTCATATTCAGCTTTGTCGATTCCATCAATGGTCAGATCATCTCCCGGTGTTGTAGGGCGTCCCTCCATATTTATATAATAGATTTTTTCTCCATTTGGATCAATATAATTTATTGGGTCTGCAGCACAATAACCATATGAGTTAAATCTCGGAAATTTATAGTTAAATGGATCCTGTGTATGGAATATGAGGATGGATGGGTCGTAGGTTCGGGCGGTGAAGTCGAGGAGGTT
>CAMWQZ010000264.1 GCA_947176515.1 uncultured Bacteroidales bacterium
CGTACATGCACCAGCGGTTATGGTCAAAGCTAACACAACGAAGATTAACGTACGCTACAAACTCATTTGGAGAGTCGATTGCAACATATCCCCCATAGCATCTGCGCGGATGGCGCTCATTCTCTGCAATTTGCTCAAGTGCTGACGCAAGCGGATAACCAGCCAAAGCAGGAGTTGGATTTAAAGCCCTTAAAATTTCTTCAGGCGTACAAGTCTCAATATCTCCAGAAATTACGGTACACAAATGCTGAAGATTACCGGTCGTCATTGTCTCGGTCTGACTGCAACTTGGATTAAGTCCGAGGTCATATAGACTATCGACAATATAGTTTCTGACAATAGCCTGTTCGGCGATATTCTTACCGCTCCATGGCTCATCAGCATTGTCAACGCTTCGAGTACCAGCCAAGGCCATTGTTTTAAACTCTTTATTGACAACCTTTAATAATAATTCCGGCGATGCTCCAAGCCATGCGCCATGACGAGGGGTGTAGTAAATATAACGGAACGCTTCGCTATGAAGAGCGAAATATCGGTCGGCTACTTCAGCCCAATCAACACATGAAGCATCGCCACCGATTGTGCGCGACAATACAACTTTGCCTCCATGATTTTGCAAAAACTCAATCACCGCGTCAAGTGAGGTCTCATATTCTTCACGCGTTGTGGTGTCGGCCCAAACTCTTGATAATGACAAATCAGGTGTTGACAAATCAATTGATGAGACATAATCAATAGTTTGCTTGGCGTCAGCATTGTCATTGATGATAAATTCATCAGCTGAACCGGCTGACCAACCATTGACAATGAAACGTCGTTGAGAAGATGTCACGCCAATATTTATGTCCGAAAAAAACGCGACTACATCGCTAAGGGGAGTGACATAGGCTACAAATGGGATTTCAGCTTTTAATGCAAGATTAACTGCTTGTTTTATTTCGGGAGTAAGCATAGACGCAGACTGATTATTTTACGATTTTCGCAACTAACTCGAATGGCATAGCCTCTGTGATTTCAACTTCGACAAATTCGCCCGGCGAAAGTTTTTCAGTTTTTTCGACGAGCACTTCGGGGTCTACTTCCGGTGAATCAAACTCACTGCGACCAACGTAATGTTCCGATGTCTCACTATCAATTATAACGCGCATGCGCTTACCAATCTTTTCCTCATTATGTGCAAGCGCTATTTCCTCTTGGATTGCCATAATCTCACCAAGTCGCTCGTCTTTTATATTCTGAGATATTTCGTCAGGAAAGTTTTTCGCACCATAGGTGTCTTCTTCCTCGCAATATGCGAATGCTCCCATACGTTCGAATCTCTGGTCTCTGACAAACTGTTTAAGCTCATCGAAGGCCTGCTCGTCCTCACCTGGAAAGCCAACCATAAGCGTAGTGCGCAAATGTATGCCCGGCACGGTTTCACGAACTCTATCGAGGAATCGGATTGTGGCCTCTTTATCAATATGACGGCGCATGTTGGTGAGCACTTTATCATTGCAGTGCTGCAAGGCTACATCAAGATATTTGCAGACATTTGGACGCTTATTCATAACGTCGAGCACATCCCATGGGAAATCGGCCGGATAAGCGTAATGGAGCCTTATCCATTCAACTCCTTGAATCTGAGACATGCGGTCGATAAGCTCGGCGAGAGCATGGCGACCATATAAATCCGTGCCATAGCTCGACAAATCCTGAGCGATGACATTAAACTCCTTTACACCTCGCGCGACAAGGGCCGAGACTTCATCAAGGATTTCTTCAATCGGACGAGATTTGAACCTGCCCGTAATCAGCGGTATCGCACAGAACGAGCAAAAGCGGTTACAGCCCTCTGCTATTTTTATATAGGCATGATGACGGGGCGTCGTTATCACACGGTCCCAGACGGCGGTCGAGGGATGTTTCTTGCTTAAATCAGATGCGAGCTTAACCCAGTCAAACTTACCATACCATCCGTCAACTTCAGGCAATTCTGCCACGAGGTCATCACGATATCGCTCAGACAAGCATCCCATCACATAAATCTCTTTAATCGCACCATCGTTCTTTGCTGCTACCGCATTAAGAATCATTTCGATTGACTCTTCCTTTGCATCACCTATAAAACCACAGGTATTTATCACAGCTATGTCTCCACGGAAAGCCTCCGCATTGTGAGTAACCGAGAAGCCGGTGCTTTCGAGCATTTTTATCACACGCTCAGAATCGACGAGATTTTTAGAGCATCCCATCGTAACGACATCAATCGTTTTCTGCATTCCAATAAGCCTTATCTTTTTCCGAATAGAGATTCAACAAATTCTCGTTTATTGAACACCTGGAGGTCGTTGATGCCCTCGCCGAGACCAATATATTTTACAGGGATTTTAAACTGGTCACTAATGCCGATGACAACTCCGCCCTTGGCTGTGCCGTCAAGCTTGGTGATTGCAAGGTCAGTCACTTGGGTAGCTGCTGAGAACTGGCGAGCCTGCTCGAAAGCGTTCTGACCGGTCGAGCCGTCAAGCACAAGAAGCACCTCGTCGGGAGCTCCGGGAACGACTTTTTCCATTACGCGCTTAATCTTTGATAGCTCGTCCATAAGACCCTTCTTGTTGTGAAGACGGCCTGCTGTGTCGATAATCACTACATCAATATCGTTGGCCACGGCTGATGACAATGTGTCATAAGCTACAGCTGCAGCATCTGAGCCTAACTGTTGTTTCACGACAGGTACACCAGCGCGGCGCCCCCATTCGTCAAGCTGCTCGACGGCGGCGGCACGGAAAGTATCTGCAGCGCCGAGCATGACCTTCTTTCCAGCCGATTTATATTGGTGAGCCAACTTGCCAATCGTGGTCGTCTTGCCAACGCCATTCACCCCAACCACCATAATCACATAAGGTTTGCGGCCAGCCGGGGTTTCGAAATCGGCGAGTGTATCGCCATTGTTATTCTCTGTCAACAAATCGGTGATTTCTTCACAAAGCAATTCATTCAGTTCGTCCATACCGACATATTTGTCGCGAGACACGCGCTCCTGTATGCGGTCGATAATTTTCAACGTTGTCTCCGCGCCGACATCAGAAGTTATGAAAATTTCCTCAAGTTCGTCAAGGAAATCATCATCAATCGTCTTGCGACCAACAAATGCACGCTTTATCTTGCTGAAAACGCCCGATTTGGTCTTTTCGAGACCTTTGTCGAGAGTCTCTTTCTTTTCCTTCGAGAAAAAACTAAAAAATCCCATTAGTAATACATTAGTTTATTTGACTACAAAATTAAGAATTTCACTTGACATATCATGCATTTTTCGACACATTATTATATAAAGG
>CAMWQZ010000265.1 GCA_947176515.1 uncultured Bacteroidales bacterium
ATCTTGAAGATGCGCTTGCTGTCACCGAAGAGGTAACGATTGATGGTCTCGGCACATTCAGCCGCACGTCTGACCCCGATAATCCTATCTCTTTTCGTCCGGCTAAATCAATTGCCCAAGAGTTAAACCAACCATTTGAGATGTTTGAGCCTATTGCTGTAGGCGATGCTGACCTCACTCAGAGCGACGAAACGCCGGCGCCGGAAATCGTCCAGACAGCCCCCGTGACACCACCACCTCCTCCTATTACAGAGCACGTCGAAAACATTAATCAGCTTAACGAAAACACAGACCAGGACCCACCCACTCCTCCTGCAACTCCACTTCCGGCTCAGACTTCAACGCCAGAGCCAGAGTACATTGAATCACCGATATATTACGGTCATCAACGACCACGAATCGCCCCGTGGATTATATTAGCGTTTATACTCGGACTTTTGATTGGCGCTATAGTCGTATACTTCGGATACGACAAAATTAATGCCATGATTCTGCCGGATACAGACAGCTATGAGCGATTTAACGAAGCCGCCGCAATCGAACCTCAAGCGGAGGAGACGCCCGGGATTATCGAGATTATGGACAGTGATACTGTTTATGCTCCCGAAGATACAGTCATAACTGTAGAACAGCATGCTGAAACAAAACCTTCGCCAGTCTATGACACTGTCACGCCCGAAAGATTTTTGACCACGATGGCTCGTCAATATTACGGTCAGATGGAATATTGGGTTTTCATCTACGAAGCCAATGCCGAAGTGCTTGGCAATCCTAATCGCATCAAGCCAGGCACTCGCGTCATTATTCCTGATAAGGCTAAATTTACCGACGGTGAAACTCCAGAGCAAACCCTTGCTCGAGCTAAGCAAAAAGGTCGCGAAATTTATCAGTGTTTCGAGTAAAAGCCTCGTTTTTCGCACAAAAAAAGTTAAAGTTTAACACATTAAAGACTTAATAGATAAAATTAACACTCGCATTTAGTTAAGTCGTTGTTATAATTGTAATTTTGTATAAGTAAAAGCGAACCACTGTTAGGTTTGCCCTATTGCGAAATATTAAAACAATCAATTATAACATCACTTATGAGTGAATCTGTAAACATCAGAGAGCTAAATGCTCTCGTAGCCAGCAAAAGCGATTTCATCAATCTGATCACCCATGGCATGGATCAGACCATCGTGGGTCAGAAACATCTTGTAGAGTCTCTGCTTATAGCGTTATTGTCTAACGGTCACGTCCTCCTCGAAGGTGTCCCCGGTTTGGCAAAAACACTTGCAATCAAGACTCTTGCACAGCTCATTGACGCTAAATATAGCCGTGTGCAGTTTACGCCTGACCTTCTTCCGGCCGACGTTATCGGTACAATGGTATACAGCGTAAAGAGCGAACAGTTCCAGGTGAAGAAAGGTCCGATTTTCGCTAACTTCGTGCTTGCCGACGAAATTAACCGTGCGCCTGCCAAAGTTCAGAGCGCACTCCTTGAAGCTATGCAGGAACGTCAGGTGACAATTGGCGACAGCACTTTCCCCCTTGATGAACCTTTCCTCGTGATGGCAACTCAGAACCCCATTGAACAGGAAGGCACCTATCCACTGCCTGAAGCACAGGTTGACCGTTTCTTGATGAAAGTCGTTATCGGTTATCCGACCAAAGACGAAGAGCGCGTCATCATCCGCCAAAACATCAGCAATGAAAAGCGCAAAGTCGAAGCGCTTATCAAGCCTCATGAAATCATTGAAGCTCAGAAAATCGTAGAGCAGATTTATGTGGACGAAAAAATCGAACGCTATATCGTTGATATCGTATTCGCAACCCGTTATCCGGCAGATTATGGTTTGAATGACCTTACAAGCATCATTGCTTTCGGCGCTTCTCCTCGTGCATCAATCAGCCTCGCTCGCGCCGCTCGCGCTTATGCGTTCCTTCACCAGCGCGGATTTGTGATTCCTGAAGACGTGATTGCAGTTTGCCACGATGTGCTCCGTCACCGTATTGGTGTCACTTATGAAGCTGAGGCTAACAACATCACCACTGACGAAATCATCACCGAAATCCTCGACAAGATTCAGGTGCCCTGATAATTATGGCCGGCCTATCGGGTCGGCCAAATAATAATCTTATTATATATACTATCGCGACAATATGGATTCTAATGAACTTTTAAAAAAAGTCCGCAAAATAGAGATTAAGACGCGCGGACTTTCGCAAAACATCTTCGCCGGCGAATATCACTCAGCCTTTAAGGGCCGCGGCATGATGTTTTCGGAGGTTCGTGAATATCAGTATGGCGATGACATACGTGATATCGACTGGAACGTCACCGCGCGTCACAATCGTCCGTTTGTCAAGGTGTATGAAGAGGAACGTGAGCTTACCGTTATGCTTGTTGTCGACGTTTCCGGTAGCCGTAATTTTGGTGCGGTCGGTGATGAAAAGCGACAGATGATAGCCGAGATTTCAGCTACGCTGGCATTCTCGGCCATTCAGAACAACGATAAAATCGGCGCAGTGTTTTTCTCTGACAAAATCGAGAAATTCATTCCTCCGAAAAAAGGCAAGAAGCATATTTTATTTATTATCCGCGAGCTGCTTGACTTCAAGCCCACCAGCAATGGCACTGATATTGCACTCGCCATGCGCTATCTCACCGACGCTATGAAGAAACGTTGCACAATGTTTCTAATTTCAGACTTCATTGACGAAAGCGACTATGGCAAGCCTATGACAATTGCTGGTAACAAGCATGACCTTATGGCTCTTCAAGTCTATGACAAGCGCGACTCCCATCTGCCTGACGTTGGGCTGATGCGTGTCAACGACCTTGAGACTGGTGCTACTCGCTGGATTGACACATCGTCATCTAAAGTCCGTAAAGCCTATGACAAATGGTGGTATGACCGCCAGCAGACAATGGCGACTACCCTGCGCAGCAGTCGAGTAGATTATGCGACAGTCGCAACTGACGAGGACTATGTCGTAGCTTTAATGAGCCTCTTCAAAAACCGGGGCACACGCTGATTCTCTAATACGAATACGTTAAAGAAACAACATTAATGAAAGCGTTTTTGAAAAATATATATTCCATGGCTGCCGCCGGCGTTATTATCCTTGCGTCCGCGGCTGACACGTATGCTGCTCCAACTGTTTCGCTGAAAGCTTCGATTGACTCAACATCAGTTATTCAAGGCTCAAAAGCGAAACTTCATCTTGAGTTGCTTAAAAACTCCGAGGCAGGCATGCTTGTCGATGCGCCGGAGCCAGGAGCCGAATATTTCGGTATCGAAATTTCTGATATGAAAGTTGACACGATTGACC
>CAMWQZ010000266.1 GCA_947176515.1 uncultured Bacteroidales bacterium
CATCGATATTGATTTCGGGGAAGATAATCTGCTCGGTGATACCGAGAGTGTAGTTACCACGGCCGTCAAGCTTGCCTTCGATGCCCTTGAAGTCGCGGATACGGGGAAGGGCGACGCGGATGAGGCGTTCGAGGAATTCGTACATGCGGTCGCGACGAAGTGTTACCATAACGCCGACGGGCATTTTTTTACGAAGCTTGAAGTTAGAGATATCTTTCTTAGAAAGAGTAGCAACGGCTTTCTGACCAGTGATAGCAGTGAGCTCGTTGATAGCTGTCTCGATGATTTTCTTGTCCTGAGTTGCAGCGCCAAGACCCTGATTGATAACAATCTTTTTGAGACGGGGCACCTGCATCACTGTCTTATAGTTGAATTCTTTTTCAAGAGCGGGGACAATGCGCTCTTTGTAATCTTTCTGAAGCGTAGTCATTATTTAATCTCCTCTCCTGATTTTTTAGCGTAACGGACTTTCTTGCCATCGACAAAACGGTAGCCGACGCGAGTCGGTTTGCCAGTCTTGGGGTCGATGAGAGCAAGGTTCGAGATATGAATGGGAGCTTCCATCTTTACGAGGCCACCCTGAGGATGTTTTGCACTGGGCTTTGTGGCTTTAGTGACGATATTGACACCTTCGACGATTGCTCTCTGTTTTTCTCTGTTGACAGAAAGCACGCGTCCTTCTTTGCCGCGGTCTTCGCCCGAAAGGACATAGACGTTGTCGCCCTTTTTGATGTTTGTCTTTATCATTGCTTTGTTGGTTGCTTAAAAGATTAAAGTACTTCTGGAGCGAGCGAAACAATCTTCATGTTGGTTGCACGGAGTTCACGAGCAACTGGGCCGAAGATACGGGTGCCGCGAAGCTCACCGGCGTTGTTAAGGAGCACACAGGCATTGTCGTCGAAACGGATGTAAGAACCGTCGGGGCGACGGATTTCTTTCTTGGTGCGTACAACGACAGCCTTTGATACAGTACCTTTCTTAACGTCAGAGCTGGGGATTACGCTCTTAACTGAAACGACGATGATGTCGCCGACAGAAGCGTAACGACGGCCTGTACCACCTAACACGTGGATGCAAAGGGCTTCTTTAGCCCCGCTGTTATCAGCTACGGTTAAACGAGATTCAGTCTGTATCATGATTACTTAACTTTTTCGATAATTTCTACTAATCTCCATCTCTTGGTTTTGCTCAAGGGACGGGTTTCCATGAGCTTTACGGTATCGCCAACGCTGCACTCATTCTTTTCGTCATGAGCGTGGAATTTCTTTGTCTTGTTGACAAATTTACCATAGATGGGGTGCTTTTCTTTCCACTTCACAGTGACAGTGATGGTCTTGTCACCCTTGTTGCTCGATACAACCCCAATACGTTCTTTTCTTAAGTTTCTTGTTTCCATTTCTTGGGATTATTTATTGTTAAGTTCGCGCTGACGCAACTCAGTCTTGACGCGTGCGATCATTTTACGGTCAGCAGTAATCTTTGCGGGATTATCGAGAGGCGACACTGAGTGGTTGACCTTAAGCTGGAGATAGTCTTTCTCCATCTCGGCCAAACGCTCTTTGAGGTCGGCAGTGCTGAGTTCTTTGATTTCTTCTTTTTTCATAACTTACTTACACGTTTTGAGTGGGGTCGTAGTCACGTCTTACGACAAACTTGGTGATAACGGGAAGTTTCTGAGCAGCGAGACGGAGGGCTTCCTTAGCGATGTCATAGCTAACGCCTTCTACCTCGATAATCATGCGGCCGGGAGTAACAGGCGCAACGAATCCTTCGGGGTTACCTTTACCTTTACCCATGCGGACTTCAGCAGGCTTCTTGGTGATAGGTTTGTCCGGGAAAATGCGGATCCAAATCTGACCCTGACGCTGCATATAACGAGTCACCGCGATACGAGCGGCTTCAATCTGGCGACCTGTAATCCATTTAGATTCGAGGGTCTTGATGCCGAACGAGCCGAATGCCAGCTGATTGCCGCGCTGGGCTTCGCCCTTCATACGGCCTTTCTGCTGACGGCGGAATTTGGTTTTCTTCGGTTGTAACATTGTTGATTGTCTTGTCTTGAGGTTTAACGATTGTTTTTAGCGCGACGGAAGCCACCACGACGGGGAGCGTTGCCGCCTGCTGCCGGACGACCTTCTTTCTGGTTAGAAGTGAACGAGGGCGCGAGGTCGCGCTTGCCGTAAACTTCACCGCGGCAGATCCATACTTTTACGCCGATAACACCAACCTTGGTGTGAGCTTCTACGAGAGCGTAGTCGATATCAGCGCGGAGAGTGTGGAGGGGCGTACGGCCTTCCTTGAACATTTCCGAACGGGCCATTTCGGCGCCGTTGAGACGGCCTGAAACCTGAACCTTGATGCCTTCGGCACCGGCACGCATTGTGCCTGCGATAGCCATCTTCACTGCGCGGCGGTAAGCAACCTTACCTTCAATCTGGCGAGCGATTGTCGAAGCTACGATAGCTGCGTCGAGTTCGGGTCTCTTAACCTCGAAGATATTGATTTGAACGTCCTTGTCGGTAATCTTCTTGAGCTCTTCTTTGAGCTTTTCAACTTCCTGTCCGCCGCGGCCGATGATGATGCCGGGACGTGAGGTGCATACGGTGATTGTGACAAGTTTGAGGGTACGTTCGATAACTATACGTGACACACTGCAGTTTGCAAGACGGACATTAAGGTACTTGCGGAGCTTGTAGTCCTCGAGGATGATATCACTTTGATTTTTGCTGTCAGCCCAGTTGGAATCCCAACCGCGGATGATGCCTAAGCGATTACTGATTGGATTTACTTTCTGTCCCATTTGTATTAATCCTCGTGGTTTTTAACGTTATTTTCAATAGTGTCAACGATTACAGTGACGTGGTTGGCGCGTTTGCGGATACGGTAGCCACGACCCTGGGGAGCTGTGCGGAGACGCTTAAGCATCGGAGCGCAATTTACAAAAATTGTGCTGACATACAGTTCGCCGCTTTCAGCTTTCTTTTCATTTTTTTGCTCCCAGTTAGCGACAGCTGAGCGGACGAGTTTTTCGAGCGCTGCAGCGGCTTCTTTGTTAGAGAACTTGAGGATGCCGAGTGCGCGGAACACTTCTTTGCCGCGAATCATGTCGGCCACCAGTCTCATTTTACGGGGAGATGAAGGAATGTTTGTAAGCTTTGCAAAGGCAACGGTCTTACGGGCTTCCTTCATTTTGTCGGCGGATAATCTTTTTCTTACACCCATTTTATTTAATTCTTTTTTTATCAAAATTATATTAACTGGGCCCTTGATTATTTCTTCTTATTGCCGCCGTGACCGCGGAAG
>CAMWQZ010000267.1 GCA_947176515.1 uncultured Bacteroidales bacterium
GGGGAGGATGACTTTTTCGACCCGGTTGTCAGAAGCAATGCGGTCATTGAAAGCGAGTATGCCTTCTGTCTGGGCGTCGTGAGCATCGGGGTCAACGACCTTGCCGTCCCAAAGGGTATTGTCGGCAATGATATAGCCACCCGGTTTTACCCTCGGAAACACCAGGTCATAGTATTCGCAGTAATTGCGTTTATTAGCATCAATGAACACTAAATCCCACTCGCCGTCGAGCTTCGCTATCGTCTCGAGCGCGTCGCCGATATGCAGCGTGATGCGTTCTCCGCCGGGAGCTGAGGCAAAAAGCTCGAGCAGTTCGTCTTCGGCCTCGTCATCAATTTCAATAGTGTGCAGATCTCCGTCCTCGCTGAGCCCCTCGGCAAGGCAAAGAGCCGAATAGCCTGTAAACGTGCCCAGTTCGAGCACTCTTTTGGGCGAAATCATCTTTGACAGCATCGCCAACAAGCGCCCCTGAACATGTCCAGAACACATGCGCGCATACAGCCGTGTCAGGTGTGTACGGCGGTATAGCTCATGAAGATGAGCCGGCTCGCAGTCGATGTGGCCCTCTATATACTCGTCAAGCTCCATGTCCGAGACTGTTTCCGTTGAGCACAAGCATCCACATTGCCAGATGGGACAGCACCATCAGTGCAAGCAGAATCCACATCACGTCGCGTCGCTGTGGCCAGCAAATCCACGCGCAAACGCCTGATGCGATTACGTAGAAAGGGTAGAGCCATACGAATGTTCTCGCCGTAGTGTCGGCGGTCGTCATCGACAACATGCTCGGAAATGCCAGTACAGGCAGCATGCAAAGTATTATCACCACGGTCACCCATGCCGGGGTTTTCTGACGGGGCGTGTCATTATAGTCGCTCATGCCTTTTTCTGTTTTTTGGTTTGCTTAGTCTCTTCTTTCTCTGCGAGATATGCCTTGACGGTCTCTTCGATGCCGCGTTTCAGGGGGAAATTGGCCTTGAAGCCGAAATCGCGCACTGCGTCTGTGACGTCGCAGTTCCAGTTGCGCTGGCGCATAATCTTAAATTTGTCGCGGTTAAGCGTCGACGGTTTCAGTGTGGCGACACCCCACTTTTCAGCCACAAACGACGCTGCGTAGACCGCCCACATCGGCAGCTTGACCGGTATTACCAGTTTGCGCCCGAGCGCCTTTGCTACAATCGAGCGGAACTCAGCCTGAGTGTAGGCGCGTTCCTCGCTGATGATATATTTTTTATGGACTACGTCCTTGGCGGCGAGGGCGTCAAACATTGCGTTGACAAGATCATCGACGTAAATAAACGTCAGCAGCTGTTTGCGATAGCCTACGCCGAAATCCCAGTGGGCGTCGATTGACTTAATCATCATCAGATAGTCGCGCTCGTGAGGACCGTAGACACCGGTGGGACGGAAGATTATCCACGGGAAGTCAGGCCGCGTCTCCAGAAAAGTCTCCGCTTTGATTTTCGACAGGCCGTAACGGGTGTTGGGATTAGGGATTGTGGACGATGTGATAGGCGAATAGCCTTTTTCGTCGGCCGTCCCGAGGGCGCTGAGCGAGCTCATGAACAGAAACCTCTCCGGCACCATCTTCTCGCGCTCGAGCATTAGCACGAAGTCACGCAGATAGACAAAGTTGATGCGGTTGAAATCGGCGAAGTTGGCACACTTTGTGGCGCCAAGATTCCAAATCATATAATCCCATCTGCCGTTTTCAGGCGCAGCCTCTTTAAGGGCGGCAGCCATAGCGTCGCTGTCGCTATAGTCGAGGACCACAAATTTCAGACGGCTGTCTGTGAGATAGCGGCGCGACGTTGACTCGCGCACGCCGACCCAAGTGTCATAGCCGCGGTCAAGAGCCGCCTTGGCGATAAAGCCGCCGATAAAGCCGCCGGCACCGATTATTAATATGCTTTTTCCCATTTATTATGTTAGAGTCAGATATATTTTTCGATGATAGCCTTACGATAGGTAGCCATTGTCAGCCGGGCGAACTCGTCGGCTGAGAAGCGTTTCACATACTGCCGACCCTTGGCTGCTAATTTGTCGCGGTAAGAAATTTCAGATGAAAGGCGCCGAGCATAGTCGACAAAGCCGTCAACATCATCGGGGTCGACGTAGACAGCTCCGGGGCCGCCAGCCTCCTCGAGACATGAGCCTGTGGCTGCAATCACGGGCGTACCAACGGTAAGCGATTCTATTACAGGTATGCCGAAGCCTTCGTAGCGCGAGGTGTATGACGAAAATTCTGCCAAGGCGTAGAGTGTCGGCAGGTCGGTGAAAGCTGCGTTGTCAATCCACATCACGCGGTCGGTCAGACCGTGAGCCGATACATATGCGGCAATCTCGGCGGCGTAGTCGCTCTTTCGGTTGCCGACTATCACGAGCGGCAGGTCGAGGCGTTCGAGCGCTTTTACGGCGAGCATCTGATTTTTACGTCCTTGAACCGTTCCGACACTGATAAAATAACGTTGAGGCAACTTGTATTTGTCTCTCACGCGCTGCTTGTCATCAAAGCTGACAGGCAAGCCAAAACGTGGGTCACACCCCTGATAGATAATGTCAATCTTTGCCGGGTCAATCTGGTAGTCTTCGACCAGGTCGTCGCGCGTCTTTTGGCTTATAGCGATAACACGTGTGGCATTTTTTGCCGAGCGACTGTATTTGTAGTCATACATTGCCCGGTCGAAAGATTTATAATCTTCTGGCACACGGCGATAGATAAGGTCGTGGATGGTCACCACCGCTGGAAATCCGGCATTGGCAATGTTAAGAGGCAGCTCGTTGCTCAACCCATGATAGATTGACACTTCATCGTTGGCGAGCTGGCGAGTTATAGCCGTTGAGCGCCAGAGAGAGCCGAAACGCCGGCCGAAAGCCGATGAGGGACCGACCAATTCGACGTTGCCACGAGCAAGAAGAGGCGCGAGCCGGTCGTTGTCGCGTATCACAGGTGAATAGAGCCTGTAAGTGTTGCGCGGAAATCCAATTGACAGTGTGTCAATTACATATCTGCTATAGTTGCCAAGGCCGGTGTTATTAGCCACAGCCCTTTTGCCGTCATATCCAATTATTAAACCTTCCATCAACTGCAAATATAGCCAATAACTCACTAACCGCAAAAATAATACCTGACAAACTCTAATTTTGTAGTGGGTTCGGTCTGTTTTTATGCCTATGAGACAAAGAACAAAAAAATATGCTGTTAAAATTTCAAGTCAAAGTTTATGCTTTCCAAGATGTTATGGAATAACGCCAAATGTTAAAATGTACAAGTGTACAAATTTGTGTAATATCGCGCGATTT
>CAMWQZ010000268.1 GCA_947176515.1 uncultured Bacteroidales bacterium
GCGGTTAGCTTTGCAATTGGGGTTTGAGGATGCCGATTTTGTAGCCGGTCCAAGCCATGACGAGGGTCATCACGGGCGATAGAACGTTGAAGATACAGTATGGCAGATAGGTCAGCGTCGACACTCCTAAGACGGTCGACTGGGTGACGCCGCAGGAGTTCCACGGTATCAGCACGGATGTTACTGACACAGAATCTTCGAGAGTGCGGCTCAGCAGGCGCGGCTGCAGACCGTAGCGCTCATAGACCGAGCGATACATGTTGCCGCCGATAATGATGGATAGATATTGGTCGGCAGTGCAAGAGTTGAGAAATAGTCCGCTTGAAACCGTTGCGCCGACAATCGAGCTGCGGCGCGAGAGATGGTCGGTGATTTTACGTGCAATGGTTGCGAGCATGCCTGTGCCAATCATTGCCGCCCCGAAAAGCATGGCGCAGACGACGAGGCATATCGTGGGTAGCATGCCCGTAATGCCTCCCGTAGAAACAAATGAGTCAAGTGTCTCGCTGCCGGTTGAGATTGATGTCTCGCTCCACAGCACACGCAATGTCGTAAAGAAATGGTCGGCAAACGAGTGGAGCCCGGCGCCCTCGATAGCGGCCAGGATGCCCGGCTGGAACACGAAGATTCCGGCGATGCCCAGGATAGTCCCGACCGAGAGGGTGATGATAGTTTTGATGCGCAGGGCTATCATAATGCCGACAATCAGGGGTATGATGAGCGTAAATGGCGAGATGTTGAACGTCGAGTGGAGAGCGTGGATTATTTCCGACGCATCGCCGGCCTCGGTGGGGTGACCGAACAGCCCGACGCACATAAACGTCAGCATAGCTATCGTCATGGCCGGGATTGCGGTCAGCATAAGATAGCGTATGTGGTCAAACAAGTCGACGCCGCAGCTCGAGGAGGCTATGACCGTAGTGTCGCTAAGCGGCGACACCTTGTCGCCGAAGTATGCGCCCGAAATGATTGCGCCGGCAATCCAGCCTTCGCTGTATCCCATCACCCGGCCTATGCCTATGAAAGCCACGCCGATAGTGGCGATAGTCGTCCACGAGCTGCCGGTGAGGACCGAAACGAGGGCACAGACCGCGCAGGTGGTCACCAGGAAGAATGTCGGGTTAATAAGCTTGATGCCGTAGTCGATAAGCGTCGGCACGACGCCCGATAGCAACCAAGTGGTCGATATGAGCGCTATGAGTATCAGCAGCGGCACGGCAGGGAGAATCTGCGAGGCGCTGCGTCTGAAACCGTTCTTTAGCTGAGAGGGAGAGAGTGTGCGGCTTATTGCGGCGAGTGCGACAGCCACGAGGGCCGAGACGAGCAGGATAATATGACTGTAATCAGAAATCGAGTTGCCGCCGGCAAAAACGATGATGCCAATCAGCGAAGCGAGCATAAATATTACCGGCGCGAGCGATATCGCTAACGAGGGAGAGCCGTTATTATTCATTAATCTGGAAATATTCAATCTTTCTATGATGTTATGTAAATGATTTCCGCAAAGTTACAAAAAACTTAGTTGCCAATCACCTCGCTTATGGCAATTTAGTCAAAATTAATCAGTTTTTAGTCAAAAAAACAAAAACGCTCAACCTCGGGATTTCTAACCCTGAGCTAATGTGAAGTGCACGCCGTTGCGCCGGCCGCATACATAGACTCCGCCATCCTCTCCGCCATGAACCAGATTTTCAAGATAGAGAGGCTCACCCGACATTATGACCGAACATCTGAATGTGTCGCCCACTGCGAGACGGGTGCCCTCAGCTCTCACCACCTCCCAACGGCTGTCACCGAGATACTTGATTTCGCACACTCTTGAAGGATGCCACATGAGCCTGATGACATTTCCTTGCCGCAAATCACTATCGGCGTGAAGCATCTTCACCCCTACGAAACCGCTCTCTATCTCCGGCTTTTGCCCCTTGACGAACTCGTCATAATTGTGCCAGCCGCAATATTGCGCGAGAAAATCAAGGGTCGATTTGCGTGTGACCGTATTCTCTTTCAGATAACCCCAGATTCGTTTCAGCGTGGTCGGGCTCAGCAGGGTACCTGTGCGGTCATAAATCATCACCACGAGACGCTCGAAATCTTTAGCCTTCTCGATTTTCATTCCCGACGTTTCCTCGATTCGCCGGCATAGTTCATTAATTTTTTCTCTTTCGTCCATCGTTTATTATCTGGATGTTATTGCAAAATTAAAATCGACAATCCTCTTCTGCAAATCATGTCTCATTATTTACATTATCAAAAAAGCGATGTGGTTTGGGCCACATCGCTTTATGATGTGTTTCTGAGAGTATTATATTACAGTTGCGATTATTTGATGGCAAAATAAGCTAATAAGCTCGTAACCGACAAGTCCTTTTAAGTCCTTTTTAAGAAAAAAATTTTCGTTGAACCTTATTTAAGTAAGTTTCAACAATTAGCTTACTTATCAAAAAATGACTATATTTGCAACATGAGCGAAATAGCCTCTTCCGAATCGGGTTTTGTCCACGACGCCGACAGCGAATTTGAAGTGATGACAGGCATGACCGACGTTGAGATTCTCTATGTCTCAAAAGTCAACGTCATCGCCCGTGGCCGTCGCTACGGGCGCCTGTGGCTGCTGAAAGGCTTGCGTCCCGAGCTCCGGCACTCTAACGTCAATCGCCGCAGGCTGCAGAAAGAGTTTGAGATTCATTCTCGACTTTTCGACCGCGGCGTTGCCCAGGTTGCCGGATTTGAGACTATCGGTGACTTAGGGCTATGCATCGTCGAGGAGTGGATTGAAGGCAAAACCCTCGCCCAGCTGCTCGCCAAAGGCGAACTATCAAAAGCCGAGCGCCATAAAATAATGCGCGACATCATTTCCACCGTCAAATATATCCACAGCCGTGGTGTCATCCACCGCGACCTCAAGCCTGATAACATTATGGTGCGCGACGACGGCAGCGGCACGGTCATTATCGACTTAGGGCTCGCCGACACCGACGACTACGCCGAGCTGAAACAAGCAGCCGGCTCGCCGGGTTATATCTCACCCGAGCAAGAGCGCGACGGCGAGGCGAAAATTACCGACGATATTTACAGTCTCGGCGTCATAATGAAGCAGCTATGCCCCGACTACCGTCGCATAGCCGACCGTTGCACCGGCCCGGCTGCCCGACGGCCAAAAGACGCCGACTCACTTCTGAAATCACTTGACCGCCACGACCGGCGCCCGAAAATCATAATCGCCACCGCTTGTGGCGCGGCCCTTATCGTCGCTGGCGCCGCCTTATGCTATCATTACCTAACTCTTTACGACGCCA
>CAMWQZ010000269.1 GCA_947176515.1 uncultured Bacteroidales bacterium
AACTTCAATCCCGAAATCAACATACGCGAAATCACCCAGAACGGCCGCTACTATCGTGACGGCAAGTGGATAACCACCAAGCCGCTTGAAGTGCACATGGACCTGACCTATCCCAACATCGGTCCGCGCGACTCATATCTGCTCTACCACGAAGAGCTCGAATCGCTCGTGCAGAACTATCCGACAATCAAACGCGCGCGCTTCTGGATGACTTTCGGCCAGGAGTACCTAACCCACCTCCGCGTGATACAGAATATCGGCATGGCACGCATTGACGAGGTAGACTATAACGGCATGAAAATCGTGCCCCTGCAGTTCCTCAAAGCCGTCCTGCCTAATCCTCAGGACCTCGGTGAAAACTATCACGGCGAGACTTCAATCGGATGCCGCATCTCAGGTAAAGACAAAGAGGGCAAAGAACTCACATATTATATATATAATAACTGCTCACACGAAGAGGCATACAAGGAAACCGGCATGCAGGCCGTCAGCTACACCACAGGCGTACCAGCCATGACGGGCGCCATGATGTTCTTGACAGGAAAATGGGTGAAACCAGGTGTGCATAACGTAGAAGAATTTGACCCTGACCCATTCCTCGCAGAAGTTGCAAAACAGGGTCTGCCCTGGCATGAAGTCTTCGGCGGAGACCTCGAAGTAGACCGCATCGACAATTAATTGCGTCAGTAAACCTATGAGTTTTAACGACGCTCACTCTCACGTGCGCGACGGATTGATAAGTTTCGATCCGTCGCGCCACGTCTATACTTTCGGCGACGAGGAATTTGAATCGGTCACTACGGTCGTTGAAAACTGCTTTGCAAAGTTTGACGCTGCGGCATGGGCTGAGAAGAAAAGGCCTGAAGACCCCGAAAGCCTTCTGGCTGAATGGGAGGCTAAAGGCGAGGAAGCCCGTAACCTCGGTACGTTGATGCACGATAGAATAGAGCGCCACTATCTCGGCGAAGCGCCAGACGAAGCGGCTCTTACCGACCCGACTTTTGCAAGGTTTCTCGCGTTTGCAACAGAATATCCCCTGACGCCTTACCGAACGGAATGGCGAATATTCAGCGAACAATATAAGATTGCCGGGACTCTTGACTTTCTTGCCGTAGACAGCGAGGGGCGTTTTAACATTTTCGACTGGAAGCGCTCGACAAAGGTGGTCGACATCTACGGACGCCCGATTGACAATTCGTTCAGGCGCACGGGCGAAATTCCGTTGCAGTATCTTGCAGATACAACGTTTAATCATTACGCATTGCAGGTAAGTATCTATCGCTTTATCCTCGCGGAGCACTATGGAATAAACGTGAACCGTGCATTTTTAGGAGTATTCCACCCCGATATGCCACGACACTATTGTGTGGAGTTACCTTACCTGCGGCGCGAAGTGGTGAAACTGCTTAAACACCGTCTGAAATGAAACTGCCTGAAGAGTTTATAGCAGAAATAGAGTCTTACGGCGCGGCATGCCTGGCTGGCGTTGCCGACGCGCTCGCGTCGACCGAGCCGGAGGTAAGCGTGAGAGTCAACGAAGCCAAAGGAGCAAAGGTGCCGAAGGACGCTGAGAAAGTAGCGTGGTGTGAGACTGGATTCTACCTGAGCGAGAGACCTCAATTTACCTTTGATCCAGCTCTTCATCAGGGTCTTTATTATGTGCAAGATGCGTCGTCGATGGCAATCGCCCAAGCAATTGCCCACATTGCCGAGGCTGCAGGCAATCAGGCGATGAAATATCTTGACGCGTGTGCCGCGCCCGGCGGAAAGACAACTGCCGCTATTGCCTCTCTACCCTCAGGATCGGTTGTCGTGGCAAACGAATACGATTACCGCCGCGCTGCTATCCTCGCAGAGAATCTTGCAAAGTGGGGGGCTCCGTCGGTGATAGTGTCACGCGGCGACACTGCACGCTTCACCAACTTGCGCAACTGCTTTGATATAATTGCCGCCGATGTGCCATGCTCGGGCGAGGGGATGATGCGCAAGGACGATGAGGCCGTAGCCCAATGGTCGCAAGCGTTAGTGGCAGAGTGCGCAGCGCGCCAACGTGAAATCGTCAACAATCTCTGGGAGGCATTGAGACCCGGAGGATGGATGATTTACAGCACTTGCACCTTCAACCGCCACGAAAACGAGGAAATGGTTGACTACATCTGTGATGAACTTGGCGGTGAAACAATCGACATTGGCCTTAATGGCGTGGCCGGCGTGGCTTCGGCGGTCAACAGCGACCGCTACTGCTATCGTTTCGTGCCAGGACGTGTAAGGGGCGAAGGGCTTTTTATGTCAGTAATCCGTAAAAATGGCAATCAGTCAGCTAATGAGCCCAAGATGGCTAAAAAGCCTCTCACGCTGATAGGAAAAGCGCCTGGGGATGGTTTAAAAGCAATGGAATGGTTACAGGGAGATTATGAATTAGCTACGCTTGGCGAAAGTGTTATTGCAATCCCAAAAGATAACGCTAAATGGATGCGCGCAACAGCATCGTGGCTCGACGTGGTAAGCATAGGTGTAAATGTAGCTACCGTGAAGGGACGCGACGTAATACCATCGCAGGAACTCGCGTTATCAACTGCGTTAAACCGCAATGAATTTCAGAGCGTTGAGCTTGACTATCCTACTGCCATATCATACCTGCGCCATGAGGCAATAAGCATTGAAGCGCCTCGAGGATTCGTTCTTCTAACTTATGGCAGTATACCCCTGGGATTTGTCAAGAATCTTGGTAACCGCGCTAATAATCTCTATCCGTCGGCGTGGCGTATAATGTCGCAAAATACTCCGGCGATTGCTCCGAAAATTTTATGATTATAACCAGCATATATGACTCGCCATGCGGTCAGCTGACATTGGGCGCAATTGGTAACAATCTGTGTATGTGTGATTGGAATGTCGGCACACGTCGCCAGACGGTTGACTCGCGTTTGTGTAAAGAGTTTGGCGCGACTATCCGAGCCGGAGATAACGAGGTATTGCGTGAAGCGAAAAAGCAGCTTGACGAATACTTTTCTGCCGGAAGGCAATCGTTTGACATGCCGCTAATCTTTGCAGGGAGCGATTTCCGGCATAGCGTATGGCTAAAACTGCAAAGCATCAACTACGGAGAAACCATAAACTACCAAGATTTTGCTAAACTATTGGGACGGCCAACAGCAGTGCGCGCCGTAGCATCGGCGATTGGCGCTAATCCCTTGTCAATATTTATCCCCTGTCACCGCGTTATCGGCAAAAATGGCTCACTGACAGGCTATGCCGGCGGCCTATCGACAAAACGATATCTGCTTGAGAGGGA